>NZ_DKHL01000044.1:25772-27189 GCF_002453775.1 Empedobacter sp. UBA6745 | reverse complement strand
ATATCAAATTCCAAAAATTGTCGAAGCTGGTTTTCGTTGTATAGCTTATGACCGAAAAGGTTTTGGAAAATCGTGTGCAACATGGGATCGTTATGATTATGATGCATTGGCAGAAGATCTACACGTGTTGATTGATGATTTGCAGTTGAAAAATGTAGTGTTAGTAGGTTTTTCGATGGGTGGAGGAGAAGTAGTTCGCTATATTGCGAATTACGGAAACAAAAATATTTCAAAAATTGCTTTAATTAGTTCAATTATTCCTCTAGTAAAACAAACTGATGATAATGAGTATGGCGTTCCGCAAAAGGATTTAGATCACATTATTCATCAACTTGAAACAAGTCGTTTGGAATTTTTAGAAGGTTTTCATAAAGGCTTTTACAATCATGGTTTGTTAAAAAAATCTGTAAGCAAAGAACAATTAGATTTTGATTTCTCTGTTTCTTCTCATGCTTCACCTATTGCAACTCTAAAAGCTGCACGCTCTTGGATGGATACAGATTTTAGAACTGAATGTAAAATGATTGATGTGCCAACATTAATTATTCATGGAAAAGATGATCAAACTGTACCAATAAAAACAGCAGGAGATCAAGCTTCAAAATTGATTACGAATTCGACTTATATTGTTTATGAAGATGCTCCGCATGGCTTGAATATTACTCATAAAGAGCAGTTGAATATGGATTTGGTAGAATTTCTGTTGAATATAGAACACCAAAAAGATTAGAATATGAAAAATTCGAGTAAAAAGATAATCTCCGGAATAGCAATTGCTGGTTTAGGAGGAGTTTGTTATGCGTGGTTAAATTTTAGAAAAGTAAAAATACCATCTTATGTAACAGTTGTTGAAAATTTTGATGCACAACAATATATGGGAAAATGGTATGAAATAGCACGTTTCGACTTTAAGTTTGAAAAGAATTTGAATCAAGTTACAGCAACTTATTTTCTGAATAAAAAAGGAGTAATTGAAGTCCATAATCGTGGATTTGATGACAAAGAGAATAAATGGAAAGAAGCACATGGAAAAGCAACTTTTAATGGAGAAGAAGGAAAAGGTGCGCTGAAAGTTTCATTTTTTGGACCATTTTATTCAGGATATAATNNTGATTATATGTGGATTTTATCTCGAAAGAAAACAATCTCAGAAGAGGTAAAACAGAAGTATATCAACTATGCAGAAGAAAAAGGTTATGATATTTCCCAATTAACGTGGACAAAGCAAGATTGATGTGTGATTAATTTCCTAATTAAAAACCCAATGATTTTTTAGTAAATTCAGTGGGTTTTTAATTCTTTAGTTTTTATTATACAAAAAATAAATTACTCAGTTAGAGGATTAATATTATCTGCAACAGGAAATTCCTGTCCTGTTTGACCAATAGTCTTATTAAAATCAAATTTTGCAGCATCA
>NZ_DKHL01000044.1:25293-25702 GCF_002453775.1 Empedobacter sp. UBA6745 | reverse complement strand
TTTTTCTTCTTCACGTTGTTCCATTACTAACCATTGTAAAAAATTCCAAGTAGCCCAATCTTCCTCATCCATACACATTTTTACAATTTTGTAAATAGATTCTGTGTTTTCAATTTCTTGTTTCAAAACTGCTTCAAAACATTGTAAAACATTTTTTGGTTCAGGACCAGGTTGTTGTATGGCTTCAATTTTTACACTACCACCTCGTTCTTGTATATATTCTATAATTTTTGCCATATGAACACGTTCCTCTTGCGAATGTTTCATCATAAAACTTTTAATACCATCTAATCGGTTATCATCTGCCCAACAAGCAAGCATCAAGTAAATTTGAGCAGAAAAAGCTTCAAGTGTAATTTGTTTATTTAAAGCATTTTGTAAATTTTTTGAAATTCTAGTTGTATTCATT
>NZ_DKHL01000044.1:24213-25263 GCF_002453775.1 Empedobacter sp. UBA6745 | reverse complement strand
TGAAAAAGGTTCTCAATTTTTCAATTGAGAACCTTTTTCTATATAATATAATTTTTAATAAGTTTTATTTGCCAATGCAGAAGGTGATTATCTCACTGTTTATAATGTTTAGTAGTGTATCAGATGTGTATGTAACTCGTAAAAGCTCACAAACAATATTTTAACTATAAAATATCTTTACTCAATAGTGGACTATATCTCTACTATTGTGTATTTTTAAGCTCTTTAAAATTTAAAATCAATTCATTTGACACCCTTGTGTATCAGATGTGATGGTGGATAATTTTAACATATTTTATCATTAACAAAATATGACAAAATCAACTTTTAACTTAGATTATCAAATAAAAATATTTTCTAATTGTTCTGATAAATTAATAAAATATATTAAAACGAGGAATGGAAACCAACGTTTTAAATGTAAAAATTGTCAGAAAAAAGGGTGAAATGTATAGTTACAACGCTTACCTTACTACCATAAATCATATTGTTCAGCTAACAAAAGAAGGTTTGGGTATAAGAAGTACAGCTTGATATTTAAATATCTCAACAACCACACTACTTAAACGAATTATGAAAATCGCTTCAAAAATAGTTCCATCCAAAATAACTGAAGTGTAAGTTTTTAAAACAAATGAGACATTTGATTTATCTACAAACTTTTAAAAATAAAATAAACTTTCAAATATTTTAAAGATATGGTAGTCAATGGCGGTATTTGGCTGTCTAATCGATACAGAAAGTACAAAAGTCTTTATTGATCAATAGTGTAGGGGATTGTGGTGTAGTTTTGGTGTACCAAAATTTATTATAAGTTTAACATTTTATAGTAAAATATCCATACTTATTTTATAAATATATTTAGATTTACTAATTAAATAATAATATGAAATATATAACTTTAATTTTTATACTTTTCATAACTGTAGTAGGTGTACAATTCAATTCAGAATATTATATCAATCACTCGAATGATACAATAAAGGGAGAAGTAATAGGAAATAATTCTAAAGTTGTTTACTTCTTAGTGAATGATGAAAAAATAAAACT
>NZ_DKHL01000044.1:0-24151 GCF_002453775.1 Empedobacter sp. UBA6745 | reverse complement strand
AATTATCTCATTATTATTTGCGAACATTTAATCCATATGATGGTGAAAAATTAATCTTTCCTCTACTGGTAAAAAATGATGAAATAGTATATGTTGATGCATCAAATTCAAAAAAAAGAATTGCAAAATTAATTAGTGATTGTCCTTTTTTATTGAAAGAATGGACGGAAACAAATAAGTATCCAGATTACGATATAATCAAAATCACGGAAGCATATAACAAATGTAAAAGACAACTTTAAAAGTGCATTTTATTGCATTATTTAGATCTATTCATACATCTAACATATATTATTGTCTTAAAAGTGCAATTCATTGCACTTTTCTTGTTTTATATCTAATTTCTTTCTAAATTTACATTAAAAGTGCATTATATGACACTATTATTAATCGAACAGATAAAAGAACGTCGTAAAGTTTTAGCGATATCACAAGAAACATTAGCGGAGATTTCAGGTGTAGGTTTACGAACGTTAAAACAATTTGAAAGTGGTAAAGGTAATCCAACTTTAGAAACGCTTCAAAAGTTGTGTGATGCCTTAGGATTAGAAATTAAATTAGAGGTTAAAACAATTGAATCATGAGAATTGCTCAAATTTTATATAAAGGAGAAAGGGCAGGAGTTCTAACGCAATTGGATAATGGTCGCTTTCATTTTATCTATAATGAAGATTGGTTAAATGATGATTCTAAGCCTTCTATAAGTTTAACGTTGCCTAAAAATCAAAAAGAGTTTGATTCTGAAACTTTGTTTCCTTTTTTCTATCATTTATTACCAGAAGGGGTAAATAAACGTATGATTTGTAAAACATATAAGATTGATGAAGATGATGCTTTTGGAATATTATTGAAAGCATCTAAAATAGATACAATTGGTGCAGTAACAATAGAAAGAGTGTAAAATGAAATTAGAATTAATTAATTGTCCCGGTTCTTTAAAAGAAAATTTTAATGCGTACAGTCCTGTTGTTCTAAAGAAAATGTTTAATGGTAAAAAGGTAAGTCCATTTTTAAATTATACTTCGCCAACTGATCGTAAGGATAAAAGTAGTTTTAACCAAAATCAAACACATATTTCTATCTCAGGTTTTCAAGAGAAATATTCTTTAATTCTTGATGGAAATGAACTAAGATTAACGAATGAAAACGAAAGTGGACATTATATTTTAAAACCAATTTCTGATTTACCCAAAAATAGTGAATTTGCACCAGCGAATGAGCATTTAACGATGCAAATCGCTAAACAAGTTTTTAAAATTGAAACGGCAGAAAATGCTTTAGTTTTTTTTAAAGATGGAAGTCCAGCATACCTTACTAAACGATTTGATTACAATGAAATTGGAGATAAGTTAGCTGTGGAAGATTTTGCTTCTTTATTAGGGAAATCTCCTGCAACTGATGGGGAACAATACAAGTATGAAGGAAATTATCTCGAATTATTTGAAGCCTTGAAAAAATATGTCCCTGCTTGGAAAGTAGAAACTCCAAAGTTATTCGCTTTGATTGTTTTCAATTATCTGTTTTCTAATGGAGATGCACATTTAAAGAATTTTTCGTTGATAGAAACTCAGCAAGGCGATTTTAAACTAAGTCCAGCTTATGATTTATTGAATACCAAAATTCATATTGACGATGCAGATTTTGCATTAAAAGAAGGATTATTACCAAAATCAATCTCAAAAGGTAAAATAATAGACCAATTATTTATTTTAGGAGAGAAAGCTGAAATGACAGAAAAATCAATTATAAAAGTCATTCAAAATTTAACATCCAAAGAAGATAAAGTACAAGATTTGATTGATAAATCGTACTTATCAGAAAAGTTAAAACGTAATTATTTGCAAAGTTATCAGCATCGATTGAAGAAATTAAGAATAGTTACAGAGTAAAAAAAATGAACAAGAAGATTTCCTTAGCGCATTTTTTATAATTTATCATATAAGGAAAATAGAGTAGGTTATTCCTTCTTTTCGACGTAATTTTATAAGTGAAATAATAGAAATAAAAATGAAAAAAATAAATATTACAACTTTAGATCACTTAGATCAAATTGATCAAGCATCTTTTAATCAACCAAAAATTATTTATAAACACAGNNCTGAATTATTTAGATTTATTAGCGTTTAGACCACTCTCTAATGAGATTGAACGACGATACAATGTTCAGCACGAATCACCGCAAATCCTTATTATAAAAGATGGAAAATGTGTGTACAATGCATCGCATCGTAAAATAAAAAATGAAGAAATTCAGAAACAATTAGATCTACTAGTTAATTTATAACATATTTTAGAAATAATTATTGATCAAGCATAAATGTCCGTTATTACATGCAAAACATATTAAATTGTATGAAATAACGGACATTTTAAGTTATGGATTTTAAAATTTTGAATATTGTAAACTCAAAAAATTATTTCGCCAAAAGGAGATTTTGAAATTTTTGTTTCTATTTGATTTTTAGATGTTTCTGTCATATTTATACTGTAATAATTGTCACAAATTTTGTTGATTTTTGTGACAAAAAATTAGATTAATCTAATAATATTTTAATTCGATTTACAATTTCCTCTTGCCAAACTTTAATATCTGAAGCCGTTGCAATTTGCATAATACTGCATTCTTTATCAGACATTTCTAAATGATTTTCTGAACTGAAATAATTTCCTTTTTGAATTGAATGTTGATCTGAAGGATATACAAGAGCAACTTTTTTAGCTTGATAAAATCTGTGATACACATACATTTGACGCAAATCTTCGGGTGAAGGATTGTAACCATTTAGGTTTTTCCATTTTGTATCTAAAACAAAAATTTGATGATTTTCTTTGCATTTTAGAATGATATCAGGACGCATTTTGGATGAGTAACCAGAATCAGGTTTCCAAAAACTCTTGGTCACTTGAGAAGTTACATTATGTGTTTTTAGTTTTCTTTTTAAAGTCACTAAAATAAACTGTTCCCACAAACTATTCATATCAAACATTAAAGCCAATACATCGTTTCTCCCTTTAGAAACGTCAGGATGATAATTTAACAATAATAATTTGGCGATTTCTAAAGCCGTTTGGTAGTGTTGGTTTTTTCGATCTAATACAATTTTATTAAAAGTAGATTCATTTACTTTTATCTCTCCCATTTCAGGGAAATTAAGAGATAATGATCCAATTCTTCCTTTCAATTGTGGGTTTGAATTAAGATTAGCTAATAATTTTATTGTTTTAAAAAGAATCTCATGAATCGTATGTTCATTAGAATATTGCGTATATTTTACATAAAATCGTTCTTTGTGAACCAAATTCTGCGAAATATGCTTTGAAAATTGTAAAGCTCCCTTTAATGAAGTTTGATTTCCTTCATTTTTACGGTATCTTTTGATTAATCCTCTGTGCAATAAATATTCAACCTCAGAAATAAATAATTCAAAATAAAGCTCTAACATAGAGTTTGATTTTAGTTTTAATGAACTACAACCTGTTGATTTTACATCAAATCCCCATACCGTTTTGATCATTCCAATCAATAAATTACGCCATTTTTCTTCACCTGATTTATCGACTTTGGGCAAAACTTCAATGGTTATTTTCCCTATTTGAATAACCCCAACATTTTCATTGAATTGCACACCATTTCTAATGAGTTTAAAAAATGGTGTATAATTTCCGTGATAGAGCTCTAAAGCATCATGAAGTTGTTTTTCTTTGTCATTTTTCAGATTAAAGAAAAGCTTATCATGTTCGAAAACAGTAATACGATTGTCTTTTATCACAATCATTTCTTATTCATTAATAATTTGATCGCATTTTCGAAATCAAAGTCCTTATCATTTAAGCCTAATACTCTATAAGATATTCTGTTTTCGAAATCTTCAGCATTATCATAATTAAAACTAGCAAAAAATGAAGTTTCAATTTTATTATCTTTAAAATCGCTATCTTCCTGAATAAATCCTTTCCCTAATACCAATCCAATTTTGCCATAATCTCCAAAGAAATATTCTTGCAATAATGGGATTATATTTTTATAGAATGAATCAATAATTGTTATTTCATTTTTATGGATGAAATATGCATGACCAATTTGGTGATCTCGATCCAGTAATTTTTCAATACGTAGATTGATTGTTTTCAAAATATCAGATGCGGAAAAACCATACAGATTTTGTTGAAGTTCTTCCAATTCGTATTTTGGAAGCATTTCTTCGAACACAAAACGTCTTCTCAAAGCAGTATCTAAAGCTTCAACACTACGATCGGCGGTATTCATCGTTCCGATAATATGTAGATTAGAAGGAACTCCAAATTTCTCTTTACTATATGGTAAAGTAACTTCTAACTCTTCATTATTTCCTAAGCGTTTATCTTCTTCAATCAATGTAATTAATTCTCCAAAAATTTGAGAAACATTACCACGGTTGATTTCATCGATGATGAGAACAAATGGTTTAGGTGGTAATGCAATATTTTGAGAAGTAGATTTTTTTTCTGAATTTATTTTATTGTTGATGTAATTCAGAACCGACCAATAAGCTGTTGAATTTGAACCTCCAATAACCGCTCTAAATTCTTTGTCAATGTTTTTTATAACTGATAAATCAGGAAAAACTTGTTGTAATTTTTCAGCACGAGAGTATGAAACAATGTATTCTTTTGCATCATCAGAATAAATCGGCTTTAAAATTAAATTTCCTCTATCTGAAATACCAACTATTTTTAAACCTAAGTTTTCAGTTAAAATTGGAAGAAATAATTGTTCATTATTTTCAAGTTTTTCATTCGCTTCCAAAACAAGATCATTAAAGGCATCATCAAAAGAATAATTTTTTTTAACTTCAAGTTTTTCAAATGGTGGTTTTTCTGCATTCTTACATATTTCTTTGAAAATTCCGTTTTTCACTTCATAAACCACACTTTTGGCACCATCTTCATTTTCTTCAATCACGGGCTTTATCCCTTCTATAAAATCTTCATAGGTCATGCTTTGATGGAAAGTAGTAAATACAATTTGACCTTCATTTACCAATCTTTCGTATTCAGATTTAACTATATTTCTGTCTTGTGTTAAATCAAATTCAGGATTTGCTATTTCAATTGCTTTATTAATCGTATTGTATGTTTTACCTGTACCAGGAGGTCCGTATAAGATTTGGTTTAGGGGTTGTTTCATGATATTTTCATCAGATTCTTTAATAATTGTATTTCGATTGTTTACACTATAACTAGGATCACCTAAAACTTTCTTAATTTCATAAATCTTCTTTAATCTTTTTTGAAAATTATCTTCTGTGATTAAAAATNNTTCTAATTTATATGATTTTAATAACTCTAAAGCTGTAGTTCTAAACTCGTTTAAGTAAAAGCTAATATTTTCAACATAATTTTCAGGATTGTTGAAATTTAAATATCCCACATTTTCATTACTAAGTTTTATGTCGAAAATTTCAGAGAGTTCTTTATGGAAACTAATTTCTTCGTTTGTAAAATCTCCTTTTTTAAATGAAATTTCGATATAATTAGTTTGTTCTCCTTCTTTATTTGAACCTACAACAAATCCAATTGTTTTTATTTTACGCGCATTATCCCCTTTTCTGAAAAGTGGTACATAAATATAGTTTGAACCTTGAAACCATTGACCTTTTTCTAATCGTTTTACATCTTTTGCTTGCGGGCTATCTCTTTCTCTTAGTGAAAAAGTAAAATCTGGATGATCTTTCTTAAAATCAAGAAGTAAATCCAATAATTCATCTGAAATCTCAAGTAATTTTTTCTGTTCCATTTTTACCTATTCTTCTTAAAATTTTCTGCTTGTTCTAATACATTCTTATACACATCATCCTGCGTAATAGGAGGGTAGCCGTATTGATGTAATTTAACGATGATATCCATCTTAAGTTGTGCTTTAATATCATCACGGTCGCACCAATCGGGATATTTGGCTGTATTTTCTACAATTATTTTTATTTCACGAGCAAGCTCTAGCATTTTGTCGTTATCGAATTCAAAACCGTATTGTTTGCAAATCATGTCCAAAATATCGTAAAAAGCTTTTTCTTCATAGTCGATGCCTAAATCTTGGAACGAATCCATTTCAACTCGAAGTTTGATAATTAAGTCCAACATTTGTTCTGCTGTATCAAACTGAATGCCTTCATAATCTAAAATATCACCTTCGCTACGTTCGTTGTAACGGTTGATGATGGATTGTAAACGTTCTGAAAAATCTTGTCCTTTTACTTTATTCACCTTTTTAAAATCGTTGATGGTTTGTTTTAATAAACGTTCTAAGATTTTAATTTTGGTATTCGGTAATTCTAGGTTAGAGATTTTCTCAATGAATTTATCGTTGAATAAATCAATCGCATTTGCCTTATTATCATCGAGCTTAAATATTTCTTCAACTCCTTCCGAAATAATAGCTTCTTCTACCAATTTAGCCACTTTAGCATTCATTTGAGCTGTATCAGGTGCTTCGCCTTTTGTCAATTTTACCACAATAGATTTCACCGCAAAATAGAAATGTAACTCATCGACTTCTTTAGGCGTGAACAATTCAGAACCACTCACCAAATTATAGGCTGATTTCAATTTCTTCGTTACATTCACAAAGAATTTTTCTGAATCTTCAGTTTGTAAAACCAATTCAGAAGCTTTGTTTAAACAGCTTAATCGTTTAACGGGATTACCTTGGTAATAATCAGTAGCATCAAATTGATGAAAATATTGACGTAATAAATCCATTTGATCTCTAACGATGATTTCAGCTTGATTTAAGTCCTCAAAATCATCGTCGGCCGTTTGATTATTGAACATTCCTAATGCCTTATTCAGATTCTTTTTGATTCCTATGTAATCAACTACTAATCCGCGATCTTTTCCTTCGTATTTACGATTGACACGAGAAATGGTTTGTATTAAATTGTGTGTTTGTAAAGGTTTATCAATATAAATGGTATCTAAGAAAGGAACATCAAATCCTGTTAACCACATATCTACGACAATGGCAATTTTGAAGTTGGATTTGATTTGCTTGAATTGTCGGTCTAATTCTTTTCGTTCATCTTTATTACCCAAAAGTTCCCAAAGCTCTTTTTCATCATCTTTATTGCGTGTCATCACCATTTTAACACGCTCTATAGGTTTAATTTCTTTTTGTTCTTTGGCGGTTAAACCTTCAGGAAGCATCATTTCTCCCCATTCAGGTCGTAAAGCTAAAATCTCTTTATATAGTTTATATGCAATGCCACGAGATGCACATACAAACATTACTTTGCCGGCTACCGTTGCGTTTTCTTCCAAACGATTTTCATAATGTTCCACAAAGTCTTTCGCAATAGCTTTTATACGGTCACCATCTCCTAAAACAACTTCCATATTAGCAATAGCTTTTTGGCTGGCTTCTACGTGATATTCCGATGCGCCTTCAGCTACTGCATTTTCGTAATAGTTTTCGATTTCCTGAACTTTATTGTAATCTAAATTCACTTTTGCTGCTCGACCTTCATAGACCAAACGAACTGTAATTTCATCATTAACCGATTCGAACATGGTGTATTGATCTACCATATCTCCAAACACTTCTAACGTTTTGTCGATAGGTGTTCCTGTAAAGCCAACATAAGTAGCATTGGGCAAAGAATCGTGTAAATACTTGGCAAAACCATAAGATTTTGTAACACCTTTATCTTCGTCAATTTTAACTTTTAAGTCTAAATTGACTTGTGAACGGTGAGCTTCATCCGAAATACAAATGATATTGGTACGATCGGATAAGATTTCAGCATCTTCGGCAAATTTCTGAACCGTAGTTAAAAACACACCGCCACTTTCTCTACCACGCAAACGCGCGCGTAAATCGGCTCTCGATTCGATATTGATGATATTTTCATCTCCAATAAATTTCTTGGCATTGGTAAAATCCTTCGACAATTGATCGTCTAAATCTGTACGATCAGAAATGATAATAATCGTTGGACTTGCAAAATCTGTTGAACGCATCAATAAACGTGTTAAATACAACATCGTAAAACTTTTACCACAACCCNNCGTAGCACCAAAATATGTACCTCCTTTACCATCACCTTGTGGTTTACGGTGGACTAAGATGTTTTGATACAACTTATTTGCCGCATAATATTGCGGATAACGACACAGAATTTTATCATCTCTTTTAGAATTATCTGGAAACAATACAAAATGATGAATAATATCGACCAATCTTGTTTGGTTTAACATTCCATGTACAATAGAAGTTGTGGTTTCTATACCTGTTAAGGCTTTCTTTTCTGCTCCAGTAATTTTATTCCAACCGTAGTAAAATTCGTAAGGAGAAAATACTGTTCCGGCTTTGTTATTCACCCCATCACTAATCACACAAAACACATTGTATTTTAGTAATTCGGGGATATCTCTTTTGTAACGTGTCGTTAATTGCTTGTAAGCATCGTGAATGGTAATTTCTTCTTCTATCGCTGTCTTAAATTCAAAGACGACGACAGGAATTCCATTGATGTATGAAATCAAATCAGGAATACGTAGTTCGCTTCCTTGAATTTCCAATTGATTGACAATTTTGAAATTATTATTTTCGGTATTTTCAATATCAATATAACGAATGTGTAAATCTTTCTTTGATGGGTCGTTTCGTTTAAAAATCAATCCATCTGCTAAAAGCTTACAGATGTATTTGTTAGATTCGTATAGGGTAGAAGTGCTCTGAAAAGCCAACTCATTGATTAAAGTTTCAACTTCTATTTCTTCTAAATCGGGATAGCTGTTGAAAAGAAAAGTATGTAAATCTTCTTTGAGTAAAACTTCTTGGTTAGAAGTTCTTGTTAATTCTTTTCCGTTAATATAGTGATAGCCTTCTGTTTCCAGAAGGNNGGGGCGAATTGCAATTCGCCCTTACTATTTTCGCCCTTACTATTTTCACCCTTACTATTTTCGCCCTTACTATCTTCGTCCTTACTATCTTCGTCCTTACTATCTTCGCCCTTACTATTTTCACCCTTACTATTTTCGCCCTTACTATCTTCGTCCTTACTATCTTCGCCCTTACTATTTTCACCCTTACTTATGCTATTACTGTGATAGGTTATATTCATCGTTAATCCATCGTTTAGGATTTTCAATAATGTAATTTCTGATATTGATATAAGCCTTTTCATCTCTTATGATATGTTCATAGTAGTTACGTTGCCAGATCTTATATGCTAAGGATTTTATGATTTCCCTCGTTGGATTAGTTGGGAAAGTTGGGGCGGTTGGGGCGAATTGCAAATTGCCCTTACAGTATTCGCCCTTACTTTCTTCGCCCTTACTTTCTAGTTCTTTTATTTTTTTTATTGTAGCTATTTTATAGCCTCTTACGATTGCACCTATGGTTTGGGAAGGCGATTTAAATGTGCCGACAATATTGCAGGATTCTATAGGATATAATATTTCTATAATACCATGGATATGATTAGGCATTACGACAAATTCGTGCAATACAACATTATTTCGTACTTCCTGCGTATGTAACCACTCATCAGCTGCAATTTGCCCAAATTCATTCATACACATGATGCCATCTTTTATAGTACCAAACAAATGCGCTCTATCTTGACAAACTAAAGTAACAAAATACAATCCTGCTTGACTATAATCATAGCCAACCAAACGTATCGATCTTCGATGATGTTTATGAGGGTTGTATTGTTCCATAACTTAGCTATTTAAAAGTATAATATACTGATAGTTTTTTGTTGGGGCGAATTGCAATTCGCCCATACTAACTTCGCCCACTGTTTCAAAAAAATTGATTACTCCTCTATCACCAAAAGACTTATAAAAGCTTGTTCTAATTGTGATTCGGTGTATTTCATTGGTTTATTGGGCTTCAATTAGGTTATGAAAACCGTCCTTAATCTTTTTCAAATGGTCAAATTGCCTATGAATTCCATCTATTCCTTCAATTTTTAATTCTTGGTGTCTAAATACATCAGAAATTTGCCAAGAATGTTTTTGAGCTGGTATTAAATGTGAAACAAAAATATTTAAATCTTCCATTTTATAACAAAATGCTTCTTTATTCCTTATTGTGTCGTAAATGCATTGTGAATTAAATTGTTTATCAGAAATACATTCTGCTAATTTTTCAAAACCATCCTTATCAAAATCAAATAAAAAAGCTATTTGTTTTTGGTTTGCAAGATTCTTAAAAAACGGTATTGCTTTAAATATTCTTACTAGATTAGGCATATTGCCACATCCATTGGAATCAATGAATTTGATTCTATCATCGCCTTTAATTGATTCAAAATTTTTAACATCATTGTTTCCTTCAAGGAATACAATCATATCATATTTTGTATTAAATACATCTTCTAAAATTCCAAATTCTCCATGATAAACAAACTTTGGAGCTAGTCGCTTCAAAATCTCTCTTTTTCCATTCTCATCATTAGCACACTTAAGCTCACGAGAATCTGTTAATTCAAACAATTCCTTAGGCTCAACTTCAACTACAGTTGATGGAGAATGAGTGGTAAGAACTACATTAATATTTTTGAATTGCTCTTTAATAACGTAAATATACATTTCAGCTAACTGAGGATTCAAGTTAGCATCAAACTCATCAAGCATTATAAGTTCTAGTTTTGATTCTTTCGCAGCAAAATAATAACAAATTAGTTCAAATATAATTTTTTCACCACTAGATAATGAATCAAAGTGAATGTAATTTTTTAATGGCTTATCATATCTATCAAATGCTATTTCATAGTTTGATTCAAAACTTTGAGGTGGTACTAATACATATTTAAAATGTCCATTTTTACAGTACTTTTCAAGTTCTTCATTAATTTCCTCCCATAATTTTTTTGTTTTAGTTTTTGAACTTTTACTTTTAAAATCCTGAAATATCTTATTAGACATTTTTTGAACTATAGATTCGATCGAACGAAATTCTTTTGTGATTAAATCGTATATATATTTTTTTAAAGTATGTTCGCTAGAAATCTTGGATTTTTTCCTAAGTTCAATTTTTAAATCATCCTCAATTTTTTTACGCATTTTATTAATAATCTCTCTTTGTACTTCATTAAAACCTAAAGCATAAAATTTTTCCAAAATATTACCACCCTTTTGGATTCCAAAAATAGTTGAGTTATTAACTTTATTTTTATTAAGTTCAGTAATTAACTTTTTATCAATTTGATGGGAGGTAGGAATTCCCAATTCTTTTTTTATATTATCTAGATCATCAAATTGATAATCAGCTAATAGATTAGCAATACCTTCTAAATACAAATAACCATTAGCGTAATAAATACTTCCTACATCGAATAAAGCAGAATAAAAATCAGTTTTATCTAAAAAAGGAGAATTTACTCTACCTCTTCTTCTAAGACCTATGGATTCAATCTCTTTTATAATGTTCTCTAAAGAAATTTCGTCATTTGAATTTGAGCCTATTAACTTTCTTCTATCACCATTTTGGAAATCATTGTTTTGTAAAGTCTTTATAAAGCATTTGCTTCTATCAGAATAATTTTCATATAAATACTTCAGTATCGTAGATTTTCCTGAACCATTTAATCCAGTAATAACAGCTAAGTTGGTATTGAATTCCAAATTAATATTATTCGCTATTCCTTTATATCCTTTAGGTACTGAATATCTAGATTTCTTCATTTATTATAGTCTTTCTTAAGTTTATAGTAGTTTAATTTTCGTTTACCCCTCCAACGTTGCTAAGCGACTTAACAACAACGATTGTAGTTGGGAGTGTTTTGTATTTTTTACCCAAAGAAGCAATGGAACTGATCTTCTTTTATAATCGCTAATAAATCTTGTAAATTATCAGCAATTGGGTGTGGCTCATACAACTCCCATATGCCTGAAGCACGCATCCAATACAGTTTCCATTCATTTGTGGTTTTTGTATAGCGAATTTTAGCAAATTCTGATTGGATTAGTTCGTTCGGATTATTCCAAAATGGACGAATCGTATATAAAATAGCAGTATTCTTTTCCCAAGAATACCCAAAATCTAATTGTTTGCGTATCTCGTGATCTTCTGGTCGTAAGCTTTCTACAAATTGTTTAATATATGCTTCGCTAATACTAATTTCTTTTCCCATTTGTGTTGATTTTTATAGTAATTTAGTTTTTCTTTACCCCTCTAACGTTGCTAAGCGACTTAATAACAACGATTGAAGTTGTGTGAGTTGTTTATTTTGGTCTTTTAAATTGTAAACTTGATAAAAACAATTTTTAAATATATTTTCCATTTTATCCTCAATCTCTTTTGAACCAAATATAATTTTTCTGAATTTTAAATCTTCATCAAATGTAATCTGTGGAAATGTACCTGATCTTCCTTCTGCAGAATCTTGAAAATCTTTAATCGTCTCATCAGATATTAAATAATAATATATTCTATATAATCCCAATTCATTATTTAATCTTCTTAATACCATTAATTTAGTAGAAACCACATAATCATCTGCATCATTTCTTACCAATGCAAATCTTCTATTGTTCGGTCTGATTTCACTATACAATATGTCATCCTTTTTGATAGATTTTTTAGCCTGACCTGGCATTTCATCCACATTCATATATTCAGAATGTAAAAATTCACCATTTAATATATCTGATGTATTAAAAAAGATTAATTGTTTCTTCTTAAAATCATGAGACTTAGAGAAACTTTGAATAAAGTTCCCTAATTCTTTCACCTCCCAACCTTCAGGAATTTCCTTTTCTAATTCTTGGTTGTACACCATTTTCCCTGCCGTCCTTAACTCCGTTTGCGGGGCAGGTAAACTGGTTTTTAGTTGAGTAATTCCGCCTGCTTTTTCAATTTGCCTGCTTATCCAAGTTCTACCATAGCCTGTTTTTAAATCTTTTTCTCTTTTTGCAGCTTCTTCCTTTGTTGCAAAACTTTCCCAATGAATAACTTTTAAAGGTTTATTAAGTTTTGTCCATTCAGCACCTTCTCCCATATAGTGTTCGTAAAACCTACGGTATAAATCATTCGTCATTCCTTTATAAACAGAATCGTTCTCACATAAGATAAGATATACAAACCAAGTTTTGCCATCTGAAACGGGTAAACCACCGACCCTACTATATGTACAAACACTTCCTATCTTAGTAATATATTCATCGATTGGCAGATTTTGGTTTACCTGCCCGTGAGGACGATAGCTCGAAGGAAGGCAGGGAAATTCAAAATCAACAAACCATTGCTTGTACAACGTTTGCGCAGTGGCTTCTAACTTCTCGCAAATCAGTTCGTTGACTTTTATTTTGTTTGCTACTGCTTGGTATTGGGCTACAATTTCGCGTTGTTTTTCGATGGATGGAATTCTAATTTCAATTGATTTTAATGCATCTAAACTTAATCCACCACGTACGTCTGCATCTGTATAAAACCAACATTGTCTATCAAATTCACTTCTACGAAACCAAAGCATTAAATATTCAGGAATTACATTTTCATCTGTAACTTCAAATACATCGTAAGCTGGAGAAACAATAAATGGATAATCAAATGTAGACATTGAAATTGGTAATCGTTTATCTCTTCCAACGTGCATTCTATTACATGCAAATTGATTCTTTACAACTACTTTATATTTTTTTAAATCCACTCCAATAGTGTTTGCTACAGAAGGCATAAAGTATTTATCAATATTAATTCCGTAAAGAATAGTTGCTATACCATCTACATTTTTATTGGAAATAAATTTGACAATATCTCCTAACTTTTTATAACTCATAGCCCAACGATTTAAACACGTTTGCTACTTCTTGTTTCAAGGTTTCTTCTTGCTGAAACAAGTCTTTCAATTCGGTTTGCAACGTTTGCATTTTCGTATCGTAATCAATGTTTTCGTCACGGTTTACAAACGCTATGTATTTACTTGGTACCAACGAATAATCTTTTTTACGGATTTCCTCTAAGGTTGCAGAGTAACAATATTCGGGTTCATTCGCATAAGTCGTTTCAAAATCTTTTTGTTGCCAGTTATGATAGGTTGCTGCTATCTGCTCAATTTCTTGTTCAGCAAACTGAATGAATTTCTTTTCAAACGGTTCCCCTTTTTGGCGTAAATCCATAAACAATACTTCACCTTCACGATTACGATAGTTTTTTACGCCATCATTTACTTCTACAGTGCGTTCTGTTTTATTGCGGTTCAAAATCCAAAGCGTTACCGAAATATCTGTAGAATAAAACATATTTTGAGGAAGAATTACAATCGCTTCTACCAAGTCGTTTTCTATAATTTGTTTACGGATTTTGTACTCTTCTCCACCACCCGAAAGTGCGCCATTAGCCAAGATAAATCCAGCCACTCCGTTTTGAGATAGTTTGGAAATCATATTCAAAATCCAAGCATAATTGGCATTCGATTTTGGTGGCACTTCATAACCTGTCCAACGTGAATCATCGGTTAATTCATTTTCTGCTCGCCAATCTTTTAAATTAAACGGCGGATTCGCCATGATGTAATCGGCTTTCAATTCTTTGTGCTGATCGTCGGCAAAAGTATCGGCTGCTTTGTTGCCTAAATTGGCAGAAATACCACGAATGGCTAAGTTCATTTTAGCCAGTTTAAACGTGGTATTTGTTAATTCTTGTCCGTAAATCGAAATGTCCTTTTTGTTTCCTTGATGTTTTTCGATAAACTTCAACGATTGCACAAACATACCACCCGAACCACAAGACGGATCATAGATTTTCCCTTTGTACGGTTCAATCATTTCAGCAATTAAATTTACAATCGACTTTGGCGTATAGAATTCACCTTTTCCCTTTCCTTCGGCAATAGCAAACTTGCTTAAAAAGTATTCGTACACACGACCTACAATATCCTGCGCTTCGTCTTTTAAGGTGTCGATATTATTGATGGTATCCAACAAAGCCGAAAACTTAGATTGATCCAATCCTAATCTTGAGAAATAATTATCTGGCAACGCACCTTCTAACGATTTGTTGGTACGTTCTATCGTTTTAAGCGCAGTATCTACTTTAAGGGTAATATCTTCTTGTTTGGCGTTTTCGATAATGTATTCCCAACGCGATTCCTCTGGTAAATAGAATACATTTTCTGCCTGGTAAAATTCTGGTATTTCTAAGAAGGCTTCTTTACCTTCTGCTTTTAATTCTTCTCTGCGTTTGATGAATTTATCACTTGCAAATTTCAAGAAGATTAAACTCAATACCACGTGTTTATATTCTGACGGTTCTATCGAACCACGTAATTTATTTGCTGCATCCCAAAGGATTTCTTCTGTACTTTTGGTTTGTACTTTTTTAGCCATAATTGTTTATCAATTCTTTGTTGTAAATATACAAAATGTTAAACTGCAAATAAAGTCATAATAACGGATAATTATTTACGGTAAACCATATTTGTTAATGTTTTTCAAATATAATGAAGTATAGCGACAAAATAAGACGTGATGATAATAAACAACGAATAAAAAGGTAGAATAGGATAGAAGCTTTTGAAATAAAAAAGTATATTTATCAAAACTTAAATTGATGTGTCAAGTTTATTCTGATGTCACGTTTTGTACCTGTTCTGATTTTGAAATCGATCAAGTTCAATCTTTAAAAAATTACTGGGTTTTGTATCGTTTCAATGAAGCGTTAGACCTTGTAATTGTCGGCGAAATAATGTTAGATGATATGTTGAAAAAGTATAATCCAAATAATTTGGTTGAACTTGTATTAAAAAAACTAAATAATAACACATTGTTTGATAAATCAATTGATTTTGTAGACAAAGATCGGTTACACGTTTCGCTTGAATTGAATCAAGTAAACCTAAACTATGGGTTCGAATATGAAGCTAATAGTTGGTCAGAAATTGAATATGATTATTTTACTTGGGCGAATAGTTACGAAGAAAAAAATGGAGGAGAGGTAAAGCTTTACGAATTGTTATAAATTTATAAAATGAGCCGATTATTTATGCTAATCGGCTCATGTTTTTTAATAGTGTAATTTTTTTTCCTTTAGTAAAACCTTTTTCGCGAAAGAAATTGTATTTTCATTTTTAATGATTGAATAGTCAATTTCTCTTGATTCGAATTGATTAGTTAGTGCTTTTAGAAAGTGAGCTCGTGCAGCAACCCATCCAGTATTACCCACCTCTTTATTGAAGGAGTTAATTACTTCTTGATCTGAAAGTGAAATCAAGTTTTTTTCAAATTTTTCAGTTAAATTTTCCATTGTTTTGATACTTTAATTTATTAAACAGTATCAATCATTAAGAATTTAGAGAGTGACAATTTTTTGACTGAACAGCCCTCATCGCTTTACCACCGTGGTTTGTTAAACTCGGTTGGTGTACCTTATGTACTCTTGATGATTGAATCTTTTATAAAAGTATTAATTATGATTTAATATTCAAAATTAATTTAATTCCTCTTATGCCTCACCAAATCAGTTACAACTCCCAAAATAATGACAACATCTTCATCTTGTAATTGAATACAATTTTTGTATTTCGGATTTAGAGAAATCAATTGTTTGTTGATGGCATCATAACGTTTGAACGTGTATTCGGAATTGTTGACCGATACTACAATATCATCATGATGTCTGGGTTCGATATCAGATCGAATGATAAGTAAATCACCTTTCAGATATTCAGGATACATACTTTCGCCACCCACACGATTAAGATAAGTTGCTTCGGGATGATTCAGTAAAATTTCATCCAAACTAATATTATTCTGTACAAAATCAGCAGCAGGAGAGGGGAAACCTGCTGAAACATCACCAAAAAATTGAACAAATCGTTTTTCACCATCTGTTTTGATAGGGATATTGATTAACTCTTCTGAGAATTTCGGAACTTGAATAAAATGTACCATTTAATAAACATTTAAAATATCTGTAAATCTTGTTGTGTAGCAAGGTGACAAACGTTCTTGCTTCATTTTCCATTTTCTATGTATATCTTGCGAAGCTAATTTAAGCATATGATCGCCATAATTTGCATTTAATTTATCCATCACACTCATCAACGCTTTATGTTTTGGAGATTCTGTATGAAATAAATTCATCTGTGCTTGATTATCGGGCGTAATAGCGGAAACGATAACGCCAGCTTTTTTATAATCAGGAACTTTGCCTTCAGCAGGAACCAATTTATCCAATAAAAATAAAGCAGATTTGGACAAAACGATACTCGAATTCGAATCAAAATCTAAGGTTGTACTTAATGAGTTTGAAACAAATGATTGCTTTTCATCAAAACGATTGGTCATCACAAAAACAGTAATAATGTTGCATTTTGATTGTTCTTTTCTAAGCTTTTCGGCACAAGAAACAGCAAAAGTAGAAACACGCTCTTTCAGATTTTCATAATCATTGATTGTTTTCTCAAAACTTCGAGTTGTGGCAATTGATTTTTTGCGTTGAACTTCATCTAATTTTAAAACGCTTTCGCCTAATAATTCCTTTTTCAAACGCAATTCTACGATGGAGAAATTTCGTTTAATGTATTCATCTTCAAGCAAGGTGAAATCATATGCATTACGACATCCGATATAAGATAAACGTTTAGCTAAACGTCGTCCAATTCCCCAAATATCCTCACATTTTAACCATTTTAAAGCTTTGTTTATTTTCTCTTTCGAATCAATCATATAAACACCATTATGATGTTTCGGAAATTTCTTCGCAATTCGATTTGCTACTTTAGCTAAAGCCTTTGTAGGAGCAATACCAGCACAAACTGGAATTTTGGTAATGGTATATATTTTTTGTTTAATTTCTTGTGCATATTTCACCAAATCATAGTTATCAAAGCCTTTGAAAAGAAGAAAAGATTCATCAATCGAATAAATTTCAATATCAGGGCAATAGGATTTCAGAATAGTCATCACACGATTACTCATATCCGCATACAAAGCATAATTTGAAGAGAAAACATTGATTTTATTTAATCTAAAATTATTCTCGTATTCAAAAGCAGGAGCACCCATTGGAATGCCCAAATCTTTGGCTTCATTAGAACGTGCAATTACACAACCATCATTGTTAGAAAGTACCACAACAGGCTTTCCATTTAGGGTTGGATTAAAAACTCGTTCGCACGAAGCATAAAAATTATTGCAGTCAACTAAAGCATACATCATGTTACAAAGTTGAGCAAATAAAGCGCTACAAGGTGTCGCGGAAAAGTGTTAAAAAATAATAATTAGAAATTGATTCAGTAAATTTGTGCCATGGTACTGAATGATAGATTGAAAATGTTGGTTGACCAAGTTCCAAAAAATATTTGTGGCGTGTATTATTTATACAACGACAAGCAAGATATTATCTACATTGGAAAAAGTATTGATATCAGAAAAAGATTGATTCAGCATTTCAAATCACTTGATAAAAAGGAAATTAAACTTCAGCATTTTACGCATTCTATACAATTTGAAAATACAGGAAATGAATTGATTGCTTTGTTGAGAGAATCTGAATTAATCAAACAAAATCTGCCACTATTTAATCGAGCTCAACGAAAAATTAAGTTTTTCTATGCTTTGAACAAAGAAATAAATTCGGATGGTTATCATGCATTAATTGTGAAGAAAATTGATAACTCTGGGAACGAAATTATCTCATTTACATCGTTAAATGAAGCAAAAGATTATTTATTTTACATTACAGATAAATATAAGCTTTGTCAAAAAATAAATGGTTTATATAAAACCAAATCAAGTTGTTTTCAATATAGTTTAGACGAATGTAACGGAGCTTGTATAAATAGGGAAGAAGTGAAACTTTACAACAAAAGAGTTCGTCAATTTTTGAAAACAATACATTTACCCAAAAAGGACTTTTTATTTGAATTGGTTGGAAGAACTGAAAATGAAAAAGGTATTGTATTAATTGAAAAAGGAGTTTACAAAGGATTTGGCTATTGCGATCATTTAATTGAGAATCTAGACGAAATGAAATCATTTATTGAACAAAAACAAGATAATAAGGATGTCCGAAAAATCTTATTTCGACATATAAAATCCGAATTATCCAAATAAACTCACTTGACCATCTTCACGCTGGTAGCTGAAATCAGTAAACGGAACAATTGGTTTACAATTAAGCCAATTCATTAAGTTTTCATCATCATTTAGGACTATTGGCATACGATGTTTAGTATTGTGGATATAATCCATAATGCCGACAGCTTCAGTTGTAACTATCGTAAACGTATCATCAGAATATAATCCTGCTAAACACATCAGATTATTGTTGATTCCGATATCATATTTGATTTTGTCTTTGCCTTCGTGTCGCCATTCATAAAAGCCATCAACCAATATCACACAACGATTGGTGTAAGCATCTCGAAAAGATGGTTTTTCATCTATAGTTTCAATACGTGCGTTTAAGGTGTTATTCGAATTAAAATCATTTCCAGCCCAATGCGGAATTAAACCCCACTCGAACAAATGAATATAATCTTGTTGATTAGTGATAACAGGCAACTTTGGATGATCAAAACCTTTGAAATGAGGATTTGGCGTAAATGTAACCTCGGGTTTGAATTTCAACCTCGATTTCTTTTCAATCTGTTCTTTTGTTTTGGTCACTTTTACATGAAAACACATAGCATCTACTTTGGAATAAAGGTAATGATTACGACTATAAGAACAATTAAAAATTGAATCAATTAAAATGATTGTAGAAGAATTAAAACGAATTTTTTATAAACTTACGGTTTCACGTAAATCAGATTGTAACGCTCTATGTAGTTTTGTTGTATCAAGAAAATTAATTGCGATGGGAATATTTGATTTTTTAAAAAAGAAAGAATTTGATAAAATTTCTGAACTCGAAAAAAAGATTATTAGTTTAGAAAATAGTAATTCTGAATTGAACTCTAATCTAACTAGATATAACGGAATAATAGATGTAGAATACTATATAAAAACAGAAAAAGAAAATCAACTATAGAATCAATTGAAATGATTGAAGAAGAATTTCCAACGAGTTTGATGTAATTCGTGCATTTTAAACAAACTCACCAATTATGATGAATATCTAAAAAATTATAGGATAAGAGCTTTTTAAGCATTTTTGATATAAATCTTAGTTTTATTCATTCTTGATGCGGCCAAAATATTATAACAATATTATTATAGAGATAAATATTTAAAAACACTAAACTTTATAAGTAATTATTAGATAGTTTTATATGTTAAAATTTTATTTCTTTATAGATATATTGTTATATTTAATAACTAAACTAATATGAAATGATATCTATCGTTAAAGCATTAAATCCCGCTTATCGCCAATTTAAGCCAATCCGCAAAGAAGTTGAAAATTTCAAATCTGAATTATTAGCTTGCTTAGAATCGATTGGAATTAGTGATAGTAGAAATGAATCTGAAGAACATTTAAAAGAACCTATAAAGAAGTTCTTAACCAATACATTTTATCAAAAGAATTTAATCAATACCAAAGATCGAATTGATTTAGCTATTTATTTAGATAAGACAGCTAAAAGTGATGTTGGTGTTATTATAGAAGCCAAAAGACCGAGTAATAAAGCCGAATTTATTTCAACGAATAATATCAATAAAAAAGCGTTACAAGAAGTTTTATTATATTATTTACGCGAACGCATAGATTATAAGAATAATAACATAAAGCAAATTATAGTTACCAATGGGATTGAATGGTTCTTTTTCAAAGGGGAAGACTTTTACGATTATTTTTATAAAAATACAGAATTAATAAAAGAATATGCGCGTTTCCGTGATGGATTAAAAGACACTGCTAAAAACGAGCTATTCTATAAAGAAATAGCCGCAATTTATATTGAGAAGGTAAAAGACAAACTTCCCTATGTACACATTAAATTAGACACGAAAGAAATAACAAAATACAATGATACTAAAATTAGTAACCTATATAAATTATTTTCTGATACGCATTTATTAGGTAAATCATTTGGTAATGATAGTAATAAGCTAAACAATGATTTCTACAAAGAGTTACTTCATATTATCGGTTTAGAAGAAATAAAAGAGAAAACAGGGTCTAAAAAGATAATTGTAAGAAAAGATCCTAAAGAACGTGATTATGCTTCTATACTAGAAAATACAATTTATACATTAGAAGATAAAAGTTATCTAGATCGTATAACGAATATACCAAATTCTCCAGAGAAAGCTTTCAATGTAGGGTTAGAGTTATGTATTAATTGGATCAACCGTATTCTATTTCTTAAATTACTAGAATCACAGTTAGTCAGTTATAACAAATCCAAAGAATACAAATTCTTAAATTTTAATTTTCTAAATGGTTATGATGCTTTAAACGATTTATTCTTTTCAGCATTAGCAAGACCATTAAATGAAAGACACGATAAAAACAAGGAACGTTTCAAGAATATCCCTTATCTAAACAGTAGTTTGTTTGAACATAGTGAAATGGAGCGTTTAACATTTGATATTACTGCACTGAAAGATGAAGAAATGCAAGTTTTTTCAGGTACAATTTTAAAAGATAATAACGGTAAAAAATTAAATGGTAAATTAAATACGCTCGATTATATCTTCCGATTTTTAGATTCATACGATTTTTCGGCTGATGCCAATACAGATATTGAAGATGAACAAAATGGAAAAACCTTAATTAATGCTTCGGTTTTGGGTCTAATCTTCGAGAAAATTAATGGATACAAAGACGGCTCATTCTATACACCTGGGTACATTACAATGTTTATGTGTAAAGAAGCGATTAGAGAGGCTGTGGTAGATAAATTCAAAGCAGAATACCATCATTCTATCGAAACTTTTGAAGATGTAAAAGCTTATTGTCAAAGTTTCTTTAAAAAAGAGGATAGAATCAAATTAAATAACACCATCAATACTTTAAAAATATGTGATCCCGCTGTAGGTTCTGGGCACTTTTTAGTTTCTGCTTTAAATGAATTAATTGCTGTAAAAAGTGAATTAGGAATCCTTTCTAATGAACAAGGTGAAAGAATACCGTGTGAAGTTTCAATAGAAAATGATGAGTTATATATTGCTTATAACGAGGGTGAATTATTCGAGTATAATCGACAAGATGTTAATAGTCTTCATATTCAAAAAACATTGTTTCATGAAAAACAAACCCTAATTGAGAATTGTTTATTTGGTGTAGACATCAATCCCAATTCGGTAAATATTTGTCGTTTACGTCTATGGATAGAGCTGTTAAAGAATGCATATTACACAACTGAAGGCGAATTGCAAACATTACCAAATATCGATATCAATATTAAATGTGGTAATTCGTTAGTTCACCGATTTAAGTTAGACGACAGTTTAAAACAAGCGTTTAAAAATAAAGAAGTTACATATTCAATAAACGACTATAAAACTGCAGTTAGTGAGTACAAACACACGAATAGTAAAGCAAAAAAAGCTGAAGTAGAAACCATTATCCGAAACATCAAAAATAATTTTAGAACAACTTTAGATGCTAAAATCAAAGAAAAAATATCTAAAGCCGTAGGTGAATATGAAAACGAAAAATTACGCTTAGATAACTTAACATTATTCGGAGAAAAGATTAAAAAAGCAGATAGAGACAATTTAAAAAAATTGAAACTAAAAGCAGAGAAATTAACCAAAGAGAAACAAGAAATTTTGGACAATGTCATGTTTCAGAATAGTTTCGAGTGGCGCTTCGAGTTTCCTGAAGTATTAGCAGATGATGGTTCTTACCTAGGATTTGATGTCATCATCGGGAATCCGCCTTATATTCAATTACAAAAAATGAAAGAAGCAAGTAATATGCTTCAAAAATTAAATTATGCTTCATTTGCAAAAACGGGAGACATCTATAGTTTGTTTTACGAATTAGGAAATAATATTTTAAAACAAAATGGATGCTTAATTTTTATTACTTCCAATAAGTGGATGCGTGCTGCCTATGGAGAGAGTTTAAGAAAATATTTTATTGAGCAAACAAATCCTAAAGTCTTAATTGATTTTGGAGGAATTCAAATATTTGATTCTGCAACAGTTGATACTAATATTCTAATGTTTAAAAAACAACAGAATCAATACCGAACTCTTGCTTGTATCGTAAAAGAAAAAGTAATAAATAATTTGGGGGATTATTTTAGACAAAACCAAACATTAATCGACTTCAATTCATCTGACAGTTGGGTAGTTTTATCACCTATAGAGCAAAGCATAAAAGCTAAAATTGAGGCAGTTGGCACACCTTTAAAGGATTGGGATATTAGAATAAATTACGGGATTAAAACTGGATTTAATGATGCCTTTATTATTGATGGAAAAAAGCGTGAAGAACTGATTAAGCAAGACCCAAAATCTGCCGAAATTATACGACCGTTACTACGTGGACGTGATATTAAGCGTTATTCTTATGATTTTGCGGATTTATACATTATAACAACCTATCCTAGCCTAAAAATAGATATTGAACTATATCCTGCTGTAAAAGAGCATCTTTTAAGTTTTGGATACGATAGATTAAAACAAACTGGAGATAAAGGAAGTCGAAAAAAGACAAATAATAAGTGGTTTGAAACCCAAGATAGTATAAGTTATTGGGACGATTTTTTTATGCAGAAAATCATATGGAAAAGAATAGGTTCTATTATACGATTTTCTTTCGATGAAAATCAAAATTACGGACTTGACAGTACTTGTATCTTAACAGGTAATATTAATCTTAAATATTTAGTTCTATTATTGAATTCTAAAATAGGGCATTATCAACTACGTGATGCACCCAAAACAGGAACTGGTGATTTACTTATTAGTGTTCAAGCTATACAACCTTTAAAATTTCCTTTATTTGATAATAAAGATGAATCAAAAGTAGATGATTTATATAATGGGATTAAGAATCAAAGAAAGAATATTGAATCAGATATCAATTATTTTATATATCAAAAATTTGAGTTTGATTCAAATGAAATAGAATTTATAGACTCTCAATAAATTCTATTTCATTTTCATTTAAATTATATAGATTATACAATAAATTATCAATTTTTAAATCCAATTCATCTGTTTTAATTTCATTATTTCTGTATTTATCAATTAGTACATTAATTTCATAATTGATATTATTTGAAACTTCTAATACTTTAATTTTTTCAAAAAA
>NZ_DKHL01000025.1:17941-21589 GCF_002453775.1 Empedobacter sp. UBA6745 | reverse complement strand
AATACCTAAGCCATACTATGGGACCTCCTTCTAATTTCAAATATTTTTAATAATCTTGTTCTACGATTTCTTTGGCTAATTCAATTTTAATTCCTTTGTATTTCACGTATTTATTACATAATGTTTTAGGACAGGGGAATTGGTCTAATTCCAATTCAGTTTTAATTTAATTAGGAATGGTTTTATCATGAAATAGAAAACAATTACCCTTGTAGAAAATAAAAATGATAAATTTAATATTGCTGCATATTCTAAACCTTGTTGCATTCCTGCACCCACACTATGATTATTTTCTTTAATTTCAATAATTCCGATTGGAATATTCGGTTTATAGTATAAAATATAGTCTGCACGTTTATTTACCACGAGCAGTAAGATTTCCACAAATATGAATGCGTGCATCTGTAAAAGTCTTTTGTTCAAAATATGGATGCATTCTATCACATCCAGCATTTTCTTTCGCAGGAGTAATTAATTTAGTACTGATATCTTTTTCAGAAAATTGACGTTTATCCATAGTAAAAGTTTAGGAAATAAATAAACAAAATCAAATAACGAATAATATCAAAATAATAGATAAATATTTACGGAAACCATAATTGTATTAATTCATCAAAATTATGTGTCATATACGACAAAGTAGGACATTTAGAGATATTATTGTACCATAATATCAAAGAATAAGATAGAGTAGAAGTAGTAAATAAGATCTAAGCTTAGGTAATGGATGTTAATGAGATATAGATCAAGTACAATAACAGTAATTTTAATGAAATAGTTAAGGATTTTGAAACTGAATAATTTTCATCAATAAATCGAATGTCGAAGAAAAAAATCTAGAAAATAATGTAATGTACCGAAAATCCTTTAAAACAGTTAACACCGAACGAACACCGAACGAAGTACGGACAAACACCAAACAAACCTAACAGAAAATTTTTCGGTTAAGATAGAATTAAAAACCTCAATTATCATTCGATAATTGAGGTTAGGAGTTATATTACAAAGTCTTAATAGATTAGTCTTGGTAAACTAAACCTTCGTAACAGATATTGTAAATTTCTTTTAACTCTTCTAAAGTTGGTACTCGTGGATTAAATCCTGTACAAGGATCAACTAAAGCATTATTAGCAATATAATCTAAGTTTTTATCCCAATCTTCTTTTGAAATACCAAATTCTTTAATCGATCCAATATTATTCACTTCGCTTCTTAACGTTTCAATAGCTTGTGCTAATTCTTCAGCCGTTGATTTTCCAATAACTTTTGCTAAATCAGGAAAACGATCTGAAACTTTTGCGTTATAACGAATAACATTAGGTAAAAAGATGGCATTCGACATACCGTGAGGGATTCCGTATAATGCCCCAACTTGGTGAGATAATGAGTGAACAATTCCTAACCATGCATTATTAAATGCTAAACCTGCCATAAAAGATGCATCGTGCATGTTTTGACGAGCTTTGATGTTCGTAGGGTTATTCACCGCTTCTTTTAAGTTATCAAAAACAATTTCTAAACCTCCTTTCGCTAAAACATCAGCGTAGTTATTTTCAATATTCGATACATAAGCTTCTACACAATGTGTTAAAGCGTCTAATCCTGTATTTGAAGTTATGTGAGCAGGCATAGAAGCACAAATTTCTCCGTCTATAATGGCAACATCCGGTGTTAATTCGTAAGAAACGATAGGGTATTTCACACCTTTTTCACGATCTGTAATTACGGCTAAACCAGTTGTTTCTGTTCCTGTTCCACTTGTAGAAGGAATCGCAATAAATTTTGCTTTTTTTCTTAACGTAGGTACAGTAAATGGTGTTGTCATGGCATCAAAATCAGCATCAGGATGTTCGTAGAAAACCCACATCATTTTTGCAGCATCAATTGCTGAACAACCACCTAAACCAACAATCCAATCTGGTTGAAATTCACGCATAGCTTCAGCACCTTTAAAACTTGTAGCTGAAGAAGGATCTTCTTCAACCCCATCAAATACAATAGTTTCTATACCAGCTTCATTTAAATATGCAATCGCCTTATCTAAAGTTCCACTTTTACGCATAGAACTTCCTCCAGTTACAATAAATGCTTTTTTACCTTTGATATTTTTTAATTCGTCTAAAGATCCAGCGCCATGAAATACTTCACCCGCAACAAATAATTTACTCATTTTATATTTTATTTTATTCGGCAAAGTTAGCGGCTAAAATGTCTTTACTATTATACAAACAGGACTACGTGTTATACATTTGAGCCAATTCTTGTTGTAATTGTGTAGGGGTTTCGTTCAATTTTGCTTTTACAAATTTATTCAAAGCAGCAGGTGAATTAAAGCCTAAATCAAAAGCAATTTCTTTATGAGGACGATCTCCAAACATCAGCTGGCGTTTAATTTCCGTTAAGATGCGGTGATGAATGGCATCAATAGCCGTTTCTCCACAATGCTTTTTCGTAATGGTGTTTAATTTTTTAGGCGTGATGTGCAATTGATCCGCATAATACTGAACCGTACGTTGAGTTTTGTATCGCTCGTTCAAGAGTTTTTTAAAATGCACATATAATTGTTGATCGCTGCTATGAGATGTCGAAAGTAAGGCGTGTTGGCCATGTACAGATTCAATCAGCGATAATAAAAACGTTTTAATAAAAAAACGTGCTTGTTCTTTCTTGATCAAACTAGGGTGGTGATAAATATCTTGTACAATTTTTACAGTGCGTAAGCCTTCTTTAAATGGTTCTTCTTCTAAAATTGTGCAATTCAATTGGGTGGATAAATTGACATTGTATACGCTAAGTTCATTCTTAAGAATATCCGAACAAAAAAGCACTTCATCAAAAAGTATAAGTTTTCCTTTTATTTGTTCAGATTGAACTTGTATTAAACTGGCCTGATGAGGGAAAATAACAGCTACTTTATGAGGACGAAGAATATGTTTATTTTCTTCAACTTGTAAAGCCAGAATGCCTTCTTCAACCATCAAGACACAAAAGTGTGTATTTTGATGAGGTATGGTATAGGGGGCTAAAGTAGCGGATGTAAAATCGAATACACGAAAAGATAAATTTTCGTCTTCTCTTTTTTGATTAAAATCTTTTAGGTGATACTGCTTCATTTCGTTTTCTTCATTCGATTTCGTTACAAAATTAGAATAAAACTATAGGATATCGAATTAAATTTGTAAATTTTCAGCGAAAAGTGGATACGAATTTTGATAACGCAGCCAATGCTTCACATACTCAATAAAATAAGATATACTTATTGCGACGAGGGTTACCTGGTAAGCGGTGTAAGAAAAGCTTTCGAGAAACTTCTTTAATCAAAAAAATCTAAAAACTAAATGCTAGAGAATCTCACATTTTACCTGATCCTAGTAATCATCACCGTTTTGCTGGTGATGCTTGCCAAAAAAATAAAAGTTGCATATCCGGTTTTGCTGGTCCTGGCCGGTCTGGGCATCAGTTTTATTCCCGGCACGCCTAAAATTCATATAGAACCTGAACTAATATTTTTTATATTCCTGCCGCCACTTTTGTATGAAGCTGCCTGGGCGACTTCTTGGAAAGAATTATGGCGCTGGCGCAGGATTGTGGTCAGTTTTGCTTTCGTGGTAGTGTTTATTACCTCTTTGGTTGTAGCTTTTGTCGCCG
>NZ_DKHL01000025.1:0-17902 GCF_002453775.1 Empedobacter sp. UBA6745 | reverse complement strand
TTTTCGCTTTGCAATGATTGCCGTTGCGACGGGACAATTCATCTGGCACGAAGTTGCCCTTAGTTTTCTGTGGATGGGTATCGGGGGTGCTGGAATCGGAATCCTTATAGGAATTTTCTTTATGAAGATGCACCGCTTGTTGCCAACTGATGCCAATATCGATATTGTACTCACAGTCGTAACGCCGTTCCTCATGTATCTTGTGGCGGAAGAGCTTCACGCTTCCGGTGTTTTGGCTGTAGTTTGTGGTGGTTTGTTGCTTTACAACAGAAGTCATTCTTTTCTGGCTACTTCATCGCGTTTAGGGACGCTAAATGTTTGGAGCAGTTTGGTTTTTTTGCTGAATGGTATTGTTTTTATGATGATCGGGCTCGATCTACCACAGATTGTTTCAGGGCTTGAAACAGATTTGTTCACAGCATTTGGTTATGGCGTTTTGATTACAGTTATTCTGGTTATAACAAGAATCGTTGCGGCTTATGGTGCCGTATTCACCACGATGATTATGCGTAATTTCATCACTGTTGCCGACCGACAAAATCCAGGCTGGAAAGTGCCTGCTTTAATCGGTTGGACGGGAATGCGCGGCGTGGTTTCACTGGCTGCCGCACTTTCAATTCCGCTGACTTTGCATGATGGAACACCCTTTCCGCACAGGAACTTGATTTTATTTATCACTTTCGTGGTCATCCTGCTTACTTTGTTGGTTCAGGGTTTGACGCTGCCTTTTCTCATCACAAAATTCAAAATTCAGGATCCTGATTTTACCCGCTCTGAAAAGGAAATCGATAATGAAATCCGGAACGAACTTGCAAAAATAGGAGTGAAAAGAATCCAGGATACCCATTTCGAAAAACTTGAAAAATTCCCGGCGATAAAGGATCAGTTACAAATCTGGGAAAATCGTGTCAACAGTTCGGAAGTCATTCTGAATTTTCCAGAATACCGTGAAGTTTACTTGGATATCATAAACCATCAGCGCGAATGGCTGATCTCCAAAAACCGTGAGGAACTTCTTCTTGACGAAGAAATTGTACGTAAACATTTAAAAATGCTCGATTTACAGGAAGAAAAACTGGGAATGCATTAATTTTTAAAAACAAAACACTTTGTTGACGTGGAGAGTTATTCTTTTGTACTAAAAGATATTACACGTGAATTTTCTTAAAGGAGGTTTTGTTCAATCGTATTTATAAGACAATTATCAAATGGATCAAATACACGGAAGACCCAATCATCCACAAACACAAGGAAAAATTGAACACTATTACAGAACCATCAAAAATGGTAAAACTTGATAATTACTTCGCTCCAGAAGAATTAAAAGCAGCTTTAGAAAATCTGTTTATCGTTACAATAATCAACGTTATCATGAGGCTTTGAATAACCATACTCCTTTGGATGTTTATTTTGGTAGTGCAGATAAAATTTTGGAACAAAGAGCAAGTATTAAACAACAAACAATTACAAAAAGAAGGAAGTTGTATTTTCAAGAAAAAATANNTAATAAATTTATAAACCAAACACTCTCTTAATTTTTAGGAAGAAGTATCCCATTTATTTTGATAACGTACATTTTTTAAAAGTGTATAAAATCCATTAAGGAGAAATAAGAATATTTAAAAGGACTTTATTTCGTCCAAAATACCAATTTTCACTCAAATTTTTCAACTGATTTTATTAAAAATACAAATAAGGTACAAATATTTGATACAAATAACTATAATAAACCTATAACATATTTATTCTTTTGTATACTTTGAAATATTAAAAAAACCTCTTAAAACATTGATTTTAGGAGGTTTTTTAATATATTTATACTATGTTAGTATTGATGAGGTTACTTTCCGATACAGAAAGTGTAAATCCCTTTATTCATCAATAGTGTAGGGGAGTGTGGTGTAGTATTAGTGTAGTGATTTTTGTGAATAAATTAACATAAAATACTAATTCTTGCTAACTTTTTTCATATCAATAGTAAATTATTTTAATAAATCTAATAAAAAAAATTAGTATTTTAAGTGAAATAATCTCTAATTGTTTTTTTTAAAACAAATTTATTTTAGTGGAACTGTTAGTTTATGTGATTTTTTCTAAAGTACAATTGTCTTTAACCTCAAAGAACAACATATAATCTAATAATTTCTTTACTAAAAATATGACCTCAATCATAAATATAAGCAATAGATGAAGCTAATTTCGTTCATGTTAATTCATACATTATGAAAAAGTTGAAAAAATATCTAACAAAAACTTATAATGAAATTCCAAAACAAAGAGGAGGAGGCTTTCATGATACAGAAAGTAATAGGTACTTTAATGATAATGGATTAATTGATGATTGTTACCAAATACTAAGATGTAGATTTCTTTCTATAAATAATTGGAAACATTTCTGTGGTGAATCTTCTGCTGATTTTAGATTGTTTGATCAAAGTGGAGCTCATGTTGATCGTTTACCAATTGTTGGAGATTACATACGAATTGATATACCAGGACTAGGAACTTTTGGTGAAAATGGATTTGATTGGGTAAAAATAGTATCAATTTGCGAGCAAAAATCTATTGATTACAATCAAGCAAGTTTGTCTTTTATTTGTTCCCCTTCTAGTTCTCCAAATAAAAAAAACAAGAAATTAATTGCTCATTTTTATAGTAAAAAGTCGACCTCAACTTTTCGAATAACAAAAGATAATAATTCTATTAAGGTTGGAGTATATGGTCGAAATGAATACCCTAACTTAAGTCATACAAATTTTATCAATTTTTTTAGAAACTTCATTATTGCTTTAGGAGGACTGTTTGGAATAGCTAAATTAGAATGGAAATGTTTATGTGATGGCTTAATTAACTTCTAAATTAAAACTGAAATGAGAAATACATTTGTGTTAATAGCAATCATTCTAATAATTTTCTGGGGATTAATATACTTTGGATTAGGTATTAGCTATCATGGAATTGTACATTTTCTATTATTTATGGCTTTTATTTCGTTAGTATTACGACTCCTTATTGGTAAAAATCAAGGTTAAATTAATTACTTTTACATATCACACTTATTAATGTTTTATTCTTTTCTAATACCTGCAAAATATTGCGGGTATTTTTTTTATTATATTGATTTTAAGATTTATAAATGTTTTTAAACGGATATGATTTGAATCATAATATCACAATCTTTATGTGAATAATTTAGCATAGAAAGAAATCTAATTAGTATTTCAATAAAAGTTAAATCCAATTTACTACATGAATAATACTAGTCTATTTATGTAGTAAATTACAAAACTACAATTATGAAAAGGAGTAATTCAAACAATCACAATTCGCACAACAATTCAAGCAATGCAAAATCAACATTAGAAGAAATCTATCAGCTGGGTTATGATCATGGCTTTAATGATGCTTCGCAAGATGAAGACTATGATGATGATTTTTCTGATTATGAAGAAGATTATGATGATTTTGCAAATGGTTATCAAGAAGATAATTATGATGATGACGATTATGACGACGATTATGATGACGATGATTATGATGACGACGATTACCAAGACAATAGAAGAAATAACAGAAGAAATATGCCAGAAAGAGATAGTATGGGTCGATTTGTTTCTTCTAATAATCGTTCTTCTGGTCGTGGAAATCGTTCTTCTTCCTCACAATCTAATAACCGAAGATCATCTTCTAATTCCTCTTCTCGTAATAGTTCTTCTAGAAGCGGAAACAGCAGAAGTTCGGGTAGTGGATCAGGAACTTCAAAAAGAGGTTTTGCATCTATGAGTAAAGCGGAACGTACACGTATAGCTCGTATGGGAGGTAAAGCATCTCATGGAGGAGGGCGTTCTTCAAACCGAGGAGGACGTTCTTCAAATTCGAGTCGATCTGGATTCGGAGGTAGAAGAAATGGTTAATTGTTTTGTATTGCCTCTTTTCGNNTTAGGCAAAGAAAGAATCTCATCCAATTGATACAATGGATAAATCAACCGATAATAGCGATGATAAAATGAAAAAGTCGGCATTACATAAATTCTTTATTTCAGCACTTCAAGATATATATTATGCGGAGCATGCATTAGTAGACGGATTAGAGAAAATGCAAAATTCGGCTACTACAGAAGAACTGCAAGATGCTTTTGAAGATCATCAATTACAAACTAAAAAACATATCAGTCGATTAGAAAAGATATTTGGTTTGTTGGATGAAAAGGTTGAAAAAAAGGAATGTGAAGCGATTAAAGGATTAATAAAAGAGGCAGATGAAATTATTAAATCCACAAAAGAAGGTACAATGACACGAGACGCAGCTCTAATCATTGCAGCTCAAAAGATAGAGCATTATGAAATTGCTACTTATGGTGGTTTAGTTCAATTGGCAATTACAATGGAGCATCATAAAGTAGCTGAGTTGCTCGAAAAGACATTGATTGAAGAAGAAGAAACGCATGATAATCTTACTGAAATTGCTGAAACTTTAATCAATTTTGAAGCGGAAGAAGAAAATTAGTTTTGTGATTAAATCTCTTATTAATATTTTTTTATGAATAAATATTAATAAGAGATCTTTTTATTTGAAAAGGATTATACTCAGAAAGTTTAACATACTGATTTATCCTGTGGCATATTTATTGAATCTTTTTAAAACGATTTCTGTCTCTATTACTATACTTTAAAAACAAACCACAAAAGATTAATACTATGCTTATTGATGAAAAATTATTGTATCAGTTTGGTGCTGAAAGAGTCTATTTTAAGAATGGAGAAACTGTATTTACGGAAGGTGCTCATCCTTCTTTTTATTATCAGATTATTGTAGGAAAAGTTAAAGTTAATCATTTTAATGAAGAAGGGAAAGAATCTATACAAAACATTCTATTACCAGGAAATAGCGTAGGAGAATGTTTCTTGTTTTTAGAAGAATTGTACCCGATGAACGCACAAGTTCTAGAAGATACCCTATTGATAAGATTAAGTAAAACTAATTTTTTAGAATTATTGGAATCTAATCCTTGCATATACATAAATCTTAGTCGTTGTATGTCAGAGAAATTGCATTATAAGTTTCTTATGATGCAAAATAATTCCATTAATAATCCCATTATTAGAATGAAAGGATTATTGGATTATTTGAAAAATAATGCTATAGAATCAACAGTACCTTTTTCTTTTAAAATAGATTTAACACGACAGCAATTAGCTGGTATAACAGGAATGTGTGTAGAAACTGTAATTCGAACGGTCAAGTTAATGGAATCTCAGAATATGTTAAGGTTACAAAAGGGAAAAATACTGTATTAAAAAGAATTTGTTAAACTCCTAAAAATAACTATTATGTTCCCACAATTTAAAGAATTTTTTTTATCTAGCCTTCATATATTTGCTTATATAATAATGCTTATAGGAGGATGTATATTTTTATTTTTTTGGCTCAAAAAAAGAAAAAAGAGAAGAAATAGTAGAAAATAATTTGATTATTTTTATTAGCCCATTATTAATTGTATACAAATAATAATGGGCTAATATTATTTATAAATCTCTATGTATCAATTTTATTAACTCTTGTTCTTTTTTTACCTTATTGTAAGAAAAGTTTGAATAAAAATGAATTAACATTTTTTTTGTTAGACAGATTTCTCCATGTGAATAATTATTCTTGTCAAGAAATTCGAATACTGATGTTTTGTAGTCAGTAATTATATTTTTTAAAAATTCTTTTTTTTGTTTACATAAAGTAGTTTGACTAATTTTCTCAAGCGATTTAATAATAAATGGGGGATCAAGAATCAAATGTGCAGTTGTAGATCCAAAAATAAATTCATTAATTAAACATAAAAACTCATGTTCTGAATGAGTATAATCTAATTTTTTCATATTTCTTTAGCCGTTTATGATTTCTCCACCATTTGGATGGATTACTTGTCCCGTAATAAAACGAGCATCTTCTGAAGCTAAAAATAAAAAAGCAGGAGCAATTTCATTTGGCATAGCAGCTCTTTCCATAGGTTTGTCACTTCCAAATGTCGCAATTTTTTCAGGTTCAAAAGAAGATACAATAAGAGGTGTCCAAACAGGACCAGGTGCAACAGCATTTACTCTAATTCCTTTTTTTACTAAATTAGCAGATAAGCTTCTTGTAAATGAGACGATAGCTCCTTTGCTGGCAGCATAATCAATTAATTTTGGACTTCCCCTATAAGCAGTAACTGAAGTGGTATTAATGATGGTACTTCCTTTTTGCATATAAGGTAAAGTGTATTTTGTCATCCAGAAATATGAGAATACATTGTTTTTAAATGTATTTTCTAGTTGTTTCGTTGAAATTTCTTCTAATGTTTCACTTTCCCAATGTAAAGCTGCATTATTAATTAATATATCAATTTTATGAAACGATTCAATCGATTTTTCAACTGCAATTCTACAATTTTTTTCAATGGATAAATCACCTTTTATTATTTTACAATTGACATTAAATTTTTCAATTTCTTTTTTAGTCGATAATGCCTCTTCCTTTTCATTTAAATATGCGATTACGATATCAGCACCTTCTTTAGCAAAAAGTAAAGCTGTAGCTTTTCCAATTCCACTATCGCCACCTGTTATTAAGGCTGTTTTTCCTGCTAACTTACCTCCTTGCGAATATATAATGGGATCTGTCTCGGGAATTGGTTTCATTTTTTTTTCTTTTCCTGGTCTAGTTTGTTGTTGATTTGCTTGTTGTAATTTTTTCATTTTTATTAGTTTTAATGTTTATAAAAAATATTCACTTATAATTATTTATTCCAAGTTTTCTGATTAATAAATTTTGAATCATAATAAATTTATGAAACAATTTTTCGCTCATACATTTACAAATAATACCATATAAATGATGATGTTTTTTTAAAGATTATGAAAACTTACTTTCTCTAATTTTATTACGTCACAATCTTCTATTGCCTGTATTGTAATAGTATATAGATCTTCCGAAAATAGAAATGACTCACCTAAACTTTGTCCTTTAGAAAGTTGAGTTTATAAAACTATTTTTTCGTGTTGATAATTTTTTCTCTTAACTTTTCCACTTTGTATTTGTAGATAAAATTATGCTGTTATGCCTTTTTAATAATAAATTCTCCTGATTTGTAGGTTTGGCGAGTTGCACCAAATTCAAATAATAAATCTTTGTCTATTAACATATCCTAACTTTTTAAGGTTATTTTAACCAATTTACTTTGATTTTTTATATCCATTTATGAGTACAATCATAAACTTATCAGTTTTCTACTTCTAATTTTGACACACAATATGATAAATCGATTGTCATTGTGAATTGTTTAACCACAAAAAGATATTTTATGAAAACTATTGCAGTCATAACATTCTTATTCGTTCTAACAACTATTAGCTGTAAACAAAGTAATGAAGTGTTACCGAATCATAAAGATTCTATTATTACACATGATAGTATATTATCAGGTGAGTATCCAATGTCTCCTGACTCTTCTGATACAATACTTCCAGTTGACAGCACATCTTACGATGTTGACTCTATTAAGAGAAGTCGATAAAATATCTATTTGTGTTATGAGAATTCCTATAAATATTAGGAATTCTCTATTTTATTAAAGAGATTAATTATGTATTTGATCTTAATATTTAAATTTTAATACTTCGATTATGGAAGGTGGACCATTACTACAAGAAAATGGAGTTCAAATTACTATTTTTTTAATATTTGCAATTGTCTTTTCAGGCTTGCTTATCATTATTTTTAGATTTTTAGGGATTCATAGTACTTTAATAAAACGAAAACAAACACGTGAACTTGAAAAAAAACTAGAAAGCCTTTCTGAAGAAGAACGTTTAGTTTATAACCAAAAAGAAAATTCCTTAAAATTAAATCTTACATCACATAGCCTTTCAGAGAATTACATTGTTTCGGATGAAGAAGGTATTGTAAGAAATATTAATATAAATATAGTTGAAGAGCTGAGATTTTTTCCTGTTAAAAGAAGAACTTCAAGTTTTCAAATTAAGTCTATTTTAAATGGAACTGTTTTACTTATGATAAATGCTTACGATAAATGAAATCAAAAAAATTTTTTAATTAATGGTAGCAAAACACCTAAAACAATTCCTTATTGGATATGGATATTTATACTTTTGTTTATCGGATGGGCTATATATTATGAGATTACCAGTTATGTTGTTTAAAAACTATATAATAAAAGATTATTTTTAGTAGATATAATATATATACTATTAAAATTTTTATAATTTGATATATTTATCATTATTCGAAAAAAATGGCACTTTAGTTGATAGATAGTTTATTAAATTATATTTTAAACATATAAGTGTCAATAAGGTGATTGTTTTTATGTTGATTTTATTTTCCTTTTCCTTTTCCTTATTGGGTTCTTTATCAATTCTTATTCATTAAAACTTACTAATTAATAAATTGCATATGAAAAAAGCTAAAAGTTCAAATTCTAAAATTGAACAAATGAATCAGTTTTCAGTTGATAACACTAATCAAAAATTAACAACGAATGATGGTGTCTCAATCTATGATAATAATAACACCTTAAAAGTTGGAGATAGAGGACCTTCCTTACAACAAGACCATATATACTTTGATAAGTTGGGTCATTTCGATCGAGAAAGAATACCTGAACGAGTTGTACATGCTCGAGGTAGTGGAGCTCACGGAATATTAGAAATACATGAGGATATTAGTGAATATACATGTGCAAAATTTCTTCAAAAAGGTAAAACGACTCCACTATTTATTCGTTTTTCAACTGTTGCTGGATTTAAGGGATCTACAGATTTAGCAAGAGATGTTAGAGGCTTTTCGGTAAAGTTCTATACAGAAGATGGTAATTATGATTTAGTTGGGAATAATATACCTGTATTTTTTATTCAGGATGCTATGAATTTTCCTGATTTAATACATGCAGTAAAACCAGAGCCTGATAAAGAAATTCCTCAAGCTGCTTCAGCTCACGATACGTTTTGGGATTTTATTTCTTTGATGCCAGAATCAGCACATATGATTATGTGGGCAATGTCTGATAGAGCAATTCCTCGTAGCCTGAGAATGATGGAAGGATTTGGCGTACATACATTTAAATTGATCAATGAGAAAGGTAAAGCTACTTTTGTTAAATTCCATTGGAAACCACGATTAGGAGTGCATTCTGTAGCATGGAACGAAGCTCAAAAAATTTCCGGATTTAATTCTGACTTTCACCGTCAAGATCTATGGGAAGCTATTGATGCAGGTAATTTTCCGCAATGGGATTTAGGTGTTCAACTAATTCCTGAAGAAGATGAATTAAAATATTCTTTTGATTTATTAGATGTTACAAAAATAATTCCTGAAGAATTAGTACCAGTTAAAATCATTGGTACGATGACACTTAATCGCAATCCTGACAATTTTTTTGCAGAAACAGAACAAGTGGCTTTTGACCCTGGAAGAATTATCCCAGGTATTGATTTATCGGATGATCCTTTACTGCAAGGTCGTGTTTTTTCTTATATGGATACACAGAATTATAGATTAGGTGGAGCCAACTTTCATGAAATTCCTATTAATAGACCATTAAATCAAAAGCATAATAATCAAAAAGATGGAACGGGCAGAATAGATATTCTCAAAGGAGGAGTAAGTTATTTTCCGAATAGCAAAGCTTCTGGTTGCCCATATCATGCTATGTTGAAGGGAGAAGAAGGTTTTAAATCTCATGAACAAAAAATAGAAGGGAAGAAAGTAAGAACTAGATCTGATTCGTTTGCTGATCATTTTTCGCAAGCAACCTTGTTTTTTAATTCACAATCCAAACCAGAGAAACAACATATTATAGATGCTTTTAGTTTTGAATTGAGTAAGGTTTCTGATCCAAAAATTAGAGAGAGACAAGTTGCTATACTTTATCAAATTGATAAAACTTTAGCGCAAAAAGTAGGTGATAATCTTGGAATTATACCTCCAAAAAAGTTGGATGAACTGACATTAAGTTTTGCAAGGCAAAATCATCCCAATTATCCTCGGCAAACTAAAAAACAAGAAATAAATTCATCTGATGCTTTGAGTATGAAAGTAAAAGAAGGTGAAGGAACTATTAAAACTAGAAAAGTAGCCTTTTTAGTTGATAATGGTGTTTCTAAAAAAAGTGTAGATCAATTAAAAAAAGCTCTGGAAAAAGAGGGAGCTGAAGCGGTATTAATTTCATCTAAAGTAGGTGAGCTAACTTATGAAGAAGGAAGTAAAGAAAATATTTCCCATAGTTATCTTACAGATCCTTCAGTTTGTTATGATGCCGTTTATACACCATCAGGTAAATCAATAGAATCTTTAAAATCTAATCCAGATTATTATGAATTTATCAATGATTCTTACAGACATTGTAAAATATTAGCATTTGCAAAAGGAGCAGGTTCGTTAATGGATAATTCATTTGTTAAACTTGATAGAGGAGTGATTTTAGAAGATGAAAATGAGAATTGGATTGCGGATTTTATTCAAGTAATGAAATTACATCGTATTTGGGACCGTGAAGAAGAAAGGAAGGTTCCTTCATAATAAAATGTTTAACGTGATATAAATATAAAATTTAGACGAATGATATTACAACTTAGTCCTACAATACTTGTTGATACCCCTATTGGTAGAGGTCGTACTATTTTTATAATTGATTATGGTATGCATCAAAATTCGTGTTGGGTTGTAACGATGGAAAAAAATGGCATTGTAAAACATTTTGATAGCAATGACATTATAGTTTGTACAAATTTTACTTTTCATATCAATGAGGAGAAAAATTGTTTTAATCACAATTCAGATATAAAAAAATAAAATTATGGGAAATGCACAGTCACCGACAGAAAATTTGAGCGGAAATAAAGCCATTGAAAAGATAAAAACTATTGCTGAAACTGCCTGAACTTGCTTTTTTACCACCAATATTGGCGGTAATACTACAAGTAGACCAATGGCTCTTCAAGAAGTAGATGAGGTTGGTAACCTCTGGTTTTTGAGTGATGTTCGTTCACTGAAAAATGATGAAATTGAAGCCAATCCTAATGTAGAACTGTATTTTATGAATAATTCTAAATACGAATACATCTTTATTAAAGGAAAAGCCAGTGTTTCAAAAGATAAAACTTTAATTGATAAATATTGGACCAATTTTGCAAATGCTTGGTTTGATGGAAAAGACGATCCTAATATCAGTCTAATAAAAGTTTCGCCAAACGATGGGTATTATTACGAAACCAAAGACAATAAGTTTATTGCCATGTCGAAAATGCTTTTTGCCGCCGTTACAGGAAGTACAATTGAAGACGGAGGAATTGAAGGAGAACTGAAACTATAAAGAATAAATTATTGTCTTCTACAATGTTAATTAATTAAAGAAAAATGCAGANNTATTAATATTTAAAAATCACACATTATGGGAATTCTAACATGGATAATTTTCGGCCTTATAGTCGGAGCAATAGCAAAAGCAATACACCCTGGTAACGATCCAGGTGGTTGGATAGTAACAATAATTATTGGGATTATTGGAGCTGTTGTCGGTGGGTGGCTTGGATCGATGCTTTTAGGTGTCGATGTAAGCGGATTTAATATTTCTAGTTTTTTAGTTGCAATTGCTGGAGCAGTTTTATGTCTAGCAGTGTATAGAATGATTTCGAAAAAATAGACTGTCTAATTAACGATTAAAATACTGTAAAGTCTCAGAGCGCTGAGACTTTTTGTTTAATATTACTATTTATAATTATGAAAAATACAGTCATTGATTTAATTACTAAAACAGCGGTAATTACTGGCGCTTCTAGTGGTGTTGGCTTAGCTACAGCACACTTATTTGCTCAAAATGGATATCAATTGGTTTTGGCAGCACGAGGTGTAGAAGGTTTAGAAAAGGCGGTTTCAGAATGCAATGCTTACGGTGGAAAAGCGGTTTATAAATCAACTGACGTTTCTAATGCAAATGAAGTAAAAGATTTAGTTGAATTTGCTCTGAAAGAATTTGGACGCATAGATATATGGGTAAATAATGCAGGGGTAATGTCTAGTGGGAAATTTGGAGAAATTCCAATGGAAGTTAATGAACAGGTTATAAAAACCAATCTCATGGGATATATGCATGGAGCTTATTATGTTTTACCAGTTTTTAAAGAACAAAATCAAGGAATACTCATCAACAATGTATCAATAGGAGGGTTTATGCCTGCGCCTTTTAGCTCAGTATATTCTGCTACAAAAACAGGAATAAAAGGGTTGATGAGTGGATTACAAAGCGAATACAGTGTCTATCCAGCTATACATATTTGTAATATTTATCCTCAAATTCAGAGATCAACAGGAAATATGCATTCAGCAAAATATTCTGGATTAGATTTTAAAATACCTCCTTTCGCTGCAGATCCTAATGATACGGCAAAAGTAATATACAATCTAACAATTAAACCTAAAAATGATACGTTTCCAGATGCAAGTTCATACTTAATAAAATTTATTCATGGTATATTCCCACAAACATTTACCAATTTAGCAACTGCAGTAATGAGACTAATGATGAAATTTAGTAATGGTAATGATAACGAAGGCAATATTTTATATGCATCTTCAGATCCGCATCAGATTTATGGAGAAACGAGTATTCCTGTTCCTTCAAAATCTACTCAAAGAATAGTCTCTTTAGGTATATTAATAGGTTTAGGATTGTATACAACCACAAGGATTAGAAGAAAATACAAATAGGATTATAAAACACTTTATAGCAACAAATTATTAACTAAAATATATTCATATGAAACCAGAACATTTAAATTCAGATTCAATTCAAAGCTTATTGAATGAATTATATAATCGAGCTTTTGAAAAAGGTTACGAGAAAGGAAAAAAAGAGTTCTCTGAAAATTGTGAGACAGATCCTCGTGAAGGTGTTATTATAAGTGAAGGAGGTGATATAGAGAAAACTGCTGAAATACAGATGTCCAATCAAGAAAAATTAGAGGTAGTAGAATATATAAAAAACAAATTGTTTGATATATTAAATGATTAGAATGAAACATTTTAATCAAAATATTTCAATTCAATTCCATCAAAAGAAGCAAAAACCATTGAAGGAAAACTATCTAAATGAAAACTATTTCCTTTGTTGTCTATGCCAATAGCTCCTGCATATCCATTAAACTCTTTAAGTTCTTCAAAACTTTTAGTAAATGCAGCTTCAATGCTCATACCATCCGAGACTCTTGTTACAATTTTAGCAGCCATTGCGCCACTTACAATATCTTCACCAACGCCAGTCATACTAACACCGCAAGATTGATTGGCGTAATTTCCAGCAACAGTAGCAGAATCTGAAACACGCCCTGGTATTTCAAAACCTTTTCCTCCAGTTGATGTAGCCACAGCAATATTATTATCGCCATCTAAACAAACACATCCAACTGTACTTGTTTTCGAAGAAATTATTTTTTCTTCGAATTCTTTTTTACGTTGTTCAGTTTCAGGATTAAAATACTCGAATCCATGTTTACGTGCAAATTCTATTGCTCCGCTACCAGCCAAAATACGATCATCGTAAGTCATTAGTTTTTCTGCAACTAAAATTGGATGTTCAACATTTTCTATATTAATAACACCAGACATTTTAAGAGTATTCCCATTCATTAAAGCGGCACTTAATCTTATTTTTCCATCCGATTGAATTTGAGAACCTAAACCTGCATTAAATAAAGGGTCGTCTTCTAATAAACTTACTGTATATACAACAGTTTCAACTGCTGTATGTGTTGTTAAATAGTCGTACCCTTTTTGAACTATTTTAATTAAAGCATTTTGTTTTTGAAATTTAGTTTCAGGATCGGTTAATGATTCTGAAAAAAAACCACCGTGAATAATTAGTTTCATTTTATTGATTATTATATTGAGAATCTTTGATTATTATTTTATTTTGATCAAAATGAAAAACATCATTTCGTGTCATCACATGAGAAATAATATGGCTTATTGAAATTGGATATCCAATTTCGATTTGAGAAAGACTAGTATCTAAAATTTCTCGACCATCAACCAAAATAACTGAACTAGAGCCTATTGCTGTCATTTTATTGTTGTTGTCGCTTATAATTAGCCCAGTATCTTCACTTAAACCAATTCCAATCTTCATGGGATTTCCTGTAACAGCCTGAAAAAGGCNNTCCAATTCTTCCTCTTTGAATAAAATGAGTGTCAACGATAATAGAATCTATTAATCCAAGACCACTGTTCATCTCAACAGATCCTTTTAGTAATGCATCAGAACTTGCTCCTTGATAGATCATGCTAGATGAAGCGGCGGCTGCTCCTGCTGAAGTACCTGCATAAATAAACTCTTCATGATAATATTTTTGCAACAGTTTTTGTTGAAAAGGTGTACCTCCAATAGTTGAGGTTAACCTAAGTTGATCTCCTCCACTAAATAATACAACATCAGCTTCATCTAATCGTTTTAACGATTCTGGTGAAAGCGCATCTAAACGTGTATTTATATCCAAATGTTCAACATTGTGTGCATCCAAAAGACTGAAAGCTTTGATATAGGCTTCAGCAGCAGTTTTAGGAGATTGAGAAGCGGTGGTTATAATTTCAATTCTAGAATTTTCTTTGTGTTTTGCTTCCTCAAGAATCTTTTTTAGAATACCATTTTGATAAAAGAAATCATTGATAATTTCCTCACGTGGTAAATGCGTTGGTAAGGAATCAGCAGTATTTATTCCACCTCCAACAATTATTAATTTTCCTTTAATACTCATCATTATTGATTTTATAACTTCAATTTAATTAATATTAACTGGACAAGAGGAGAATAAACCTTAAAATAATGGTAAAATAGTGTTAATAAGGGAAAAAGGTCTAGTTCTTGTAATCATTTACTAAATTTTTTAACACTTACCACATATGAAAATAGAAAATATATCGATTTTAAAAGGACCAAATTTTTGGAGTATCAAGAGAGAAAAACTAATTCAAATGCGATTGAATTTAGGTCGCTTAGAACAATTTCCAACGAACAAAATTGATGGATTTGCAGAACGTATACAATCATGGTTACCTACAATGTTTTCGCATCGTTGTTCTGAAGGGGTAGCTGGTGGTTTTTTTACTCGTGTAAAAGAAGGAACTTGGATGGGGCATGTAATTGAGCATATCGCATTAGAAATACAAACCCTAGCGGGTATGAATACAGGCTTTGGCAGAACTCGCGAAACAAATACGCCAGGTACTTATAATGTTGTATTTGCTTATCAAGATGAGCAGGTAGGGATATATGCAGCAAAAGCAGCTGTTAGAATTGCAGAAGCATTAATATCTAATTCGTCTTATTCCATTTTAGATGATATTAAAAATATGACTAAAATATGGAATTCAAATAAACTCGGTCCTTCTACACAAAGTATAATTAATGAAGCAGAAAACCGAAAAATACCATGGACACGATTAAATAATCATTCTTATATCCAATTGGGATATGGTAAAAATCAAGCTAGATTAGAGGCGACAATTACAGATAAAACCAACTATCTGGCTGTTGAGATTGCATGTGATAAATTTCGAACCAAACAATTATTAAAGGATGCATTTATTCCTATCGCTGATGGTGGTATAGGCGAAAATGAAGAAGATTTAAAAAAAATAATAGATGAAATAGGCTATCCAATTGTTATTAAACCATATAATTGTAATCACGGAAGAGGAGTAACCACCAATATAAATGAATATGAAACTGCTGAAAAAGCATTCCAGAATGCACGAGAATTTAGTCAAAAAATAATCGTAGAAAAATTTGTAAAAGGTTATGATTTTAGAATATTGGTCATCAATAAAAAAGTAGTTGCTGCGGCCAAACGAATACCTGCTCATATAATTGGAGATGGAAAACTTACGATAAAAGAATTAATTCAAATTGAAAATGAAAACCCTAAAAGAGGAGAAGGTCATGAACAAGTTTTAACAAAAATTAGCATTGACCATCATACCATTTCATTATTAAAATCAAAAAACTACGATCTACAATCTATACCCAAACGTGCTGAAATAATTTATTTAAAAGCAACAGCAAATCTAAGTACAGGAGGAACATCTATTGATACAACTGAAGACCTTCATCCTGATAATATTATCATAGCAGAGAAAATTGCTAAAGTCATCAATTTGGATATATGTGGTATTGATATCATAGCATCCAATTTATCCGAATCTTTGTATACATCTGGTGGAGTGGTTATAGAAGTAAATGCAGCTCCAGGATTTAGAATGCATATAGAACCAACAAAAGGAATTTCGCGCAATGTTGCTTCTCCCGTTTTAGATATGCTATTCCCTTTTCAAAAATTACCAACTATTCCAATATTAGCAATTACAGGTACCAATGGTAAAACAACCACCACTCGTTTAATTGCACATATATTTAAAAACACTGGAAAAAATGTAGGTTATACAACATCTGATGGTATTTATATCAACAATCAGCTAATGGAGAAAGGGGATACAACAGGTCCTATTAGTGCAAAAAAAATATTGAATGATCCAACAATAGATATTGCTGTTTTAGAAACAGCAAGAGGTGGAATTTTGAGAGAAGGTCTTGGATTTAGTGCTTGCGATATTGGTATAATAACCAATATTACAGAAGATCATTTGGGATTAAAAGATATCGATTCTTTAGAGCAATTAGCCAGAGTAAAATCTGTTGTTGTTGAAAGTGTGAAAAAAGACGGTTGGGCAATTTTAAATATTGAAGATTATTATTCAATGGAAATTTCAAAGAAATTAGCATGTCAAATAGCATATTTTTCATTGGATGAAAAAAGTAAAGAAGTTCAAAAACTTATAAAAAAAGGAAATATAGTCGCATTGTATACACAAGAAAATATTGTAATACAGACTAAAAAAGAACGAATAGTTGTTGCGAATATTTACGATATACCGTTAACAATGGATGGAAAAGCTATTTTCATGATTCAAAATGTTCTAGCTGCTGTATTAGCAGCATATATATCAGGTTTGCATGTTCCCCAGATTACGAAAGCGTTGAATACTTTTTTCCCAAGTCCAGATTTAACACCTGGTAGAATGAATATTTTTCAGTTCAAAGAATTTAAAATATTAATCGATTTCGCACATAACCCTGCAGGATACACAGCTATAAAAGATTATTTGTCTAAAGTGGAAGCAAATAAAAAAATTGGAATTATTTCAGGTGTAGGGGATAGAAGAGACGAAGACATACAAAAGTGTGGAAAAATAGCAGCTGAGATGTTTGATTATATTATTATTCGACAAGAGCGACACTTAAGAGGTCGAACAGAGAAAGAAATTATACAGTTGCTTGTAAAAGGTATTCATGAAGTTCAAGAGAATTTTCCTTATGAAATAATTCCGAACGAAATTGAAGCGATAGAACATACAATAAACAAAGCAGAAAAAGGTGATTTTATAGTCGCACTTAGCGATGCTGTTTCCAATGCTATAGAAGTAGTGCAATTTCATATGAACAAAAATTCCTAAACAATTTAAATTATAAAAAGTAAATGTTTAATTAAAATCAAAATTTATGAGAAATCTAATTTCAATTATTGCTGTAGTATTACTTATTTTGTGGGCTATAGGTTATTTCGGATTCGGCCAAGCAGTAGGTCAATTTATACACATATTACTTGTACTTGCTATCATAGCTTTATTGTACAGATTAATTACAGGCCGAAAACCTTAGTATTAAAAATAATCTGAAAGAATATATCAAAATTCTTTCAGATTATTTTTTAAATATATAACCCTATTTTGTTATTCGATCAAAACCAAAAGTTTTTAAACGATCATCAATTTTATTAAGAATAATATTTTTTAAAACCTGAG
>NZ_DKHL01000023.1:0-37146 GCF_002453775.1 Empedobacter sp. UBA6745 | reverse complement strand
TGGTTTTGCATTAGCTACTTATGATTTTACCCTATTAAAGCGATCTACTAAGAATTTGTTTATTGCAACATTAGCTGGATTGGTAGTTTCGTGTTTATATTTTTATTTAAGCCCATTTAAAGAAGTAGAGTCAGAAATATTAGCCAGAACATCGCCTACAATTTATGATGTCCTAATTGCTTTTTTTGGAGGTGTCGTAGGAGCTATATCAATAACAAGAATTGAGAAAGGTAACCCAATACCAGGGGTAGCAATAGCTACTGCATTAATGCCACCATTGTGTACAGCAGGTTTTGGTTTAGCAACTCTCAACTTTAAGTTTTTAGCGGGTGCATTATATTTATATAGTATAAATTGTTTTTTTATTGCCTTATCTACATTTTTGGTATTGAAGTATTTGAAATATAAGCCAATACAAACCCAAAATCCTGCACTAGACAAAAAAGTACGACTAACTATAACTGTTTTGATGTCTTTATTAATTTTACCTAGCTTCTATCTAGCCTATAATCTATTACAAGAAAAAAGATATACACAAAACGTAAATACATTTATCCAAAAAGAGTTTCAGTTGAAAGGTAAAACTATTATTTATAAAAATGTAAACTTTAGATCAAATCCAAAGCGTATTGAACTTGCATTTTTAACAGAGAAATATGATAGTTTACAAATAAAAGAATTTAATAATAAGCTAGCGGATTTTGGTTTAGAAAATACAACTTTAGTTGTTCGACAAAATAATAGTGATTTAAAACAAGAAATATTAAGTGAAATAAATAAAAATCAGCTAAACGTAACAGAAAAAGATTTACAAATACAACAATTAAAAACACAAATAGAGCAAAAAAAAATTGGAGATGCTACTACTGAACGTGAAATAAAATCCTTGTTTCCTTCAATACGTTATGTTTATTTTGGGGTTATTCAACATTATAGTGATAGTTTAGAAGCAAAACCAATAGTGATTTATCATTCAGAACAAGAAATTGATGAAAATCTATTGTATAACTGGTTGAAAATAAAATTAAAGAGTGATAATTTAGCATTGATTAAAGAATAATATTTACTTTTCTATTCTAAAAAGATTGATTTAGAAGATGTTACAATATTTTATATAATAAGGTTATTTATAATCTTACTAATCCTATTTTGCTGAACGATATAATAATACGAATTCTTAAGTTAAATTTTTTTAATGTTTATTCTTATATTGAATTACTTCAAAACCTTTTTTCTCGATACAAAACTCTTTGAGAGTTTCACTCGAAATGATGGGTTTATTGATAAATCGTTTAATTTTTTTTTAGACAATTAATCGAGGAATTTCTTTTAAAGGGATTTGATGTTTAGCAAATACACGTTTTAAGGTATTGTAAGTGGAGAAACCACTATTTATAGCAATGTATTTTAGAGGCGTATTGGTAAACATAATCAGTTCTAAGGCTTTCAACATTTTTATTTTTTTCTCGTATTCCGAAAAAGAGCAGTTGAAATAGTAGTTGAATCCTTTTTGAATTTCATAGTAAGTAAATTCCGTATCTGCTGCAAAAGTATATAGTGTTTGATTTTTTTGAAGGCATTCTTTGTAAATTAATTTGAGTTTTTGAATGGGAATATGATAAAACTTTTTCCAGTTTCCCTTTAATTCTTGACTTTTGACTTGTATCGAAACACAGTAATAAGTAAATTCATTTTGTTTATGTCGGTGGACAAAACCAGCTAGATGATGATAGCCTTGTGATAAACCTGAAATATCAATAAGAAAAGGAAAGTATTGGTTTTGATTATAGTTGATTTGTCTGTTGTTTTTTAATAGTTTACAAATAGCTTCTAAGTCAACATCAAAATCTATGAATAGAGTTGGAGGACGAGGACATTCGCAGAGATCATTGAAGTAAAAGATTAATTGCGGAATAAACAAAAGTTGTGATTTATAATCTTGTATCGAAAACAAATTGATTTTTTGAATAAAGCCAAATGCATATTCTATCATTTGCATATATTGTTTGTTTAGAATATCTTGTTTTACCTCGACTTGTGGTTCAATTTTCTTGATTACATCCCCATATCGATGAATAAAAAAATTTAGGTACTTGATATATTCTTCATATACTTCAATTTTCATACGCTTAAAAATTAAAATTGAAAATGGTTGTAGTAAAGATGTATTTGTCTAATATACAATAAATTATAATATAAACAAAATTCCCCCTTAAAAAAGGGGGAGTAATTGATTAAAGTACAGTTATTTGACCTAAATAAATAGAAGGTGAAGCTTCTTGTTTTATTGTAGATAGAAAGCTCATCCAAATATGGATATCTGTACCTTGAAACTTTGGAAGAAATTGTAGTACATAGGATTCTTCGGATCGTTTTACAGTTGTCTGAACAACAATTGATTGTGCTTTTGTACTACCATCTTCTGCATACAGAATGACTAAGGTGTCATTTTGATCTAAAAGTTCTGTTGCATTATTAGACCATGTTATTGTAGCCGATAATGGATCGTCTGCTGTAACATTTACAGGTTGAGGTTCTAGTAAACTACCCTTTGTAAATTGAATAGCATCATATTCAATAGAAAAGGTTAAAGTATCCATATTACAAGGCATGGATTGTAATAAATTTGCCATGGCTTGATTATAAGGCGATTTTAAACCAGATCTTTTTCCGTAATAGGTTTTAGCCAATGTTTTGTACCCTTGTATAAATTGTACAGCAAAATTGAATCTGTCTTTTATAATTTGTTGTTTTGGTGTTGATATACGGTTTGATTTTCGTGGACGCATACGAGATATTTCATGCCCTTCGATATTTGAAACAACAATTCGTCCTGTACGTCCTCGAGTACCCGACAAAAGAGAATCTGTAATTTTTCCCATTTTTAATAGATTTTAAATTAAACTTTATTTGACTTGGTTCAGCAACAGTTCGAAATTATGATCAATGATTTGAAGATGTTGATTTATGGTTATCCATGAACGAAATTGGTTGATGATGAAGGGGATTGGCGAGCGTAGAAAGTAAATAGTAGATGTTAGATGTTTTAGAGTTGTATTATGTAAAATGTAAAAAGTAGTATGTTTTTTTTAGTTTAAGACTAAAGATGAGATAGAGGATTAGATGTTAGATATTAGTATTGAGGGGTTGTAGAATGTAGTTTGTAAAAAGTATTACGTATTAAAAATCCAATTGTCAAGCTGAATTACCCTTCGGTTTCGCTCAGGGTACTAGATTCGTCAGTCAGAGTGACGTTTGCAAAACGTTGTATCGAAGACTTAGACGATAAATATACAAAATCAAGGAGATAATTTCCTTCTTGAAAGGAGTTAGTGGAGCTTAGGTACATATGTTCATTTTTACCTTGACGCAAAAACGAACCAAAAACGTCAAGTCTGTGCTTACAAGTCGGTCAATAACGACTATTCGCTAAATGCTTTAAATCATTCGCATGTAAAATGCGAACAGTAAATCATTTTTAACGCTCTTTACGCCGAATTGACGCTCGACTTTTCAGCAATGACGGTTTTGGAATTCGTTGTTAAAAATGAATTTGAATATTAAAAAAAGAGTTAAAAATCCGACGATTTAGAATCGAAATGCAATTCAACTCTAAATTATTGGAATAAAAAAGTTGGAGTGTCTGAGTGGAGCGAGTTGCCAACTTTATGGAAATAATTTATTTAAAATACCTGAGCCATATCATGGCTCCTCCTTTTAATTTCAAATTCTTAATTTCAAATGTTTTTTTGGATGAGCTACCTGAAGACATATGAATACCGATAATTAGAATACATAAGCTATGAATAAAAAAAGTGACAAAAGATTTCTCGATACCTCGAAATGACATATTGAATGTGATTCTGAGACAAGCTAAGAATGACAAAATCCGTAAAACGTTAAGCCTAGAACATAAACGTAACAAAAACCTATGTTTTTATTGTGGTTAGAGAAATTAAGTGTTAAAAAGTGTTAAATTCCTGTATCGGTGTATATCGAAAATGACACTTTTCTGTATCGGTTGTGTATCCGCTCTGTATCCATTCTGTATCCATTGTATATCCGTTCTGTATGGTTTGTTCGGTGTTCGTGTATCGATATGTAGATATTAGTATTGAGATATTAGAATTGTATTATGTAGTATGTAAAATGTACAAAGTAGATGTTAGAGATGAGATATTAGTATTGAGAGAGGAGGTGAAATGCGAACATTTTTAGTAGAGAGGTTTACAGCCTTGTCTTTTTGGTTACTTTTTAGTCAAGTAAAAAGTGACATTAAAAAAAAGGAATACCTGAGCCACACAGTGGCTCCTCCTCTTAATCTCAAATGTTGTTAAAAGAGAATTTGAATTAAAAAAGAGAAATAAACTATTTATTTCTCTTTTGTTATTTATTTGACTAAATGTGTTAGAATACCTCTGATAATATCGTGTTGTAAGTAAAGGTTTCGCTTGCCTACTTGATACACGTTAAAATACTTTTTTAAGCAATACCTTCGTAAGGTGGATTTTGAAATTTGTAATAAGGTTGTTACTTGATGTTCTTCCATTAAAATGGAATCGCTGAATTGGATAATATTATTTTTCCAATCTTGTTCTAATTCATCTATTTTTTTGATAATAGAATTGAACCATTGAACCGAGAATATAGTTTTATCGTTCATAATTTTTTTGTTTTTAAATTGATTCTTGAAAATCGAGGGGATTAATGTTGTATACCTCACAGAATTCCCTTAGACTTAACATGTCTTCTTTTGATTTACCAACAGTGTTTTTGGCTTTTTGTAATAAACGAAGACTTTGTCTATAACTTCTTCCTGTAGCATTTTGTATGTCTTTTGCATAAATGATAATTCGTTTGTTTTTTTTCATATTTCATTTTTTTTTAGTTGTCGAATTAAATTAAATAGAACTTAATAGCTTGTTGTTCCTGATGGTTTTATTTGTTTAGTTTTTTTAGAAAATGATCTATTTTTCTAAAAATAATTGTTGTTGTATGACAAAAATGTATAAAAATGTTTTTCATTGATTATAAAAGACATATGGTTTGAAGTGATTTGTTTAATATGGAAATAGATTAGAATTTTATGAAAAGTTTATGCAGAAGTGGATGGGCGATTATTAAAATATCTAATGATATCTGTTGTTCCTTTTGAATTAAAATTTGTGAGTTCGAGTTATTTTTTGAAATTATACTTCGATAAACTCAGAACAAGCTTGAGAGAAATTTTACTCAAAATATATTTTTATTTATTAAAACCTTATTCTCGATACGAAATTCTATCAGAATTCCACTCGAATTGACGGTTTTATCAATTAAATAATCAAAATGAATAACCAGATAACAACTAAAAAAAATAGAAAATGGATTTAGTTTTAAAAAGAAAGTATTTATCTGACGGAACCAATGGACAACTTTGGTTACAGCAACAACTGATTTGCATGACAATTGAATTACCATGGAATGATAATTTGAAACGTAAATCATGTATTCCAGAAGGTAAATATCCACTTAAAAAACGTTTCAGTCAACGTTTTGGGTGGCATGTATGGATCGATTTGGTTCCGAATCGATCGTTAATTTTGTTTCATCCAGCGAATGATGCACTGAAGGAGCTGAATGGATGTATAGCTCCTGTTACTTCTCTGCAAGGAGAAGGAAAAGGTATTGACTCTCGTAAAGCATTTGAACGATTGAAAATGGTTGTTTATGAGTATTTACAGAGAGGTGAAGAGGTTTTTTTACACATTCAAAAACAAACGCTATGAATATAGTTGAACGTTTGCAATTACCAACACCCAAATTATTTCAACATATCCGAACAATAGGATTAGTCGCTGCCAGTATAGGTGGTGTATTGATTGCCGCTCCTGTTGTATTACCAACATTATTGGTACAGTTAGGTGGATATTTGGTTGTTACTGGTGGTGTTTTAACGGCTGTAAGTCAATTAACGGTTGATCATGATGCTGTTGATGAATCCGATTCCGCCACACGATCACACAAAATATAGTGTGATTTGCGGAACAATGTGCGGTATGTATGCAAGTATACAATGGCAAGATGTTATTTCAACAATTTTACTTTCGCTTGTAGGAGCGTTAAGTAGTTTTTGTTTATCGTTGCTGTTGCAGAAATTCAAAAATGAAAATTTGTTTTAATCTTTAGAGGCTACCCAAGTAATGGGTAGTTTTTTGTTGGGTAAAAAGTAGATATTAGTATTGAGACGGCTGTGAAATGTACAATGTAAAAATTATGATTTACAATGTTTTAGATGCTAAATAACGAATTATCAAGCTGATTTCATTTTATATGAATACAGAAAATAAAAATAGATAAGAGGTATTAAGGGTAATAATGAATCTGTAAATTATATACATTGTCTTCTAAATTGTGTAATCTTTTGATATAAAGTTATATGAAATTTGTAGAATAATATTTGTAAATTTAAGTGGAGTAAATCGCTCTTCATGTTGATAGAAGTACGATTGAAACACTAAAATCATCTAAAAAAAACTTTTTTTCTATGAAATATACTTGTCCCATGCATCCAGAGATTGCAAGTAATGAAGCTGGAAAATGTCCAAAATGCGGAATGTTTTTGATAGAAATTCCTGAAAATTCAGAAACACCAACAGCTGAAGTTCAATCAGCACAGGATTCAGAATCAAGTTCGCATAAAACAATGGAAAGTGATGCAGCTGAATACTATTGTCCGATGTATTGTGAAGGGGATAAGACCTACAATAAACAAGGTGATTGTCCGGTTTGTGGGATGCATTTGGTAAAAAAGGAAAAAGAGAATTCGGAAACGAAACCCAATGATAATCACGCTTCGTGTTCACATAAAACAGAAGAAATTAAAGAAACGTCAAAGCATGATCACGCGAGTTGTTCGCATGGTCAAGTTAAAGCACCTTTTGCAGCACTTCCTAAGAAAACAACTACTGGCGATGTGTATTATTGTCCGATGCATTGTGAAGGGGATAAAACCTACGATAAACCTGGTAACTGTCCGGTTTGTGGAATGCATTTAATAAAAGAAGAAAAATTGAGTTTAGCAAACGAATATACGTGTCCGATGCACCCCGAAATCATCAAAGATCAACCTGGTTTTTGCCCGATATGTGGGATGGATTTGATTCCTGTTGTACAAACCGATTCGGCTGATGATGTTTATCATCATACCCGAAAAATGTTTTGGATTTCTATGGTATTAACTGTTCCTATTTTTGTATTGGCAATGGGTGAAATGCTTCCAGGTAATCCAATTGGTAAAATTGTAAGTCCACAAGTATCAGCCTATATTCAGTTTGCGTTATGTTTACCAATTGTTTTTTATACATGTTGGTCATTTTTTCAACGTGCTTGGGTTTCTTTCAAAACATGGAATCTTAATATGTTTAGTTTAATTGGGTTGGGTGCTGGTGCAGGCTTTTTGTATTCGGTAGTGGGTTTATTTTTCCCATCTTTATTTCCTGCTGAGTTCAAAACGCATCATGGTCAGGTAGCTTTGTATTTTGAGTCGGTAGCGGTAATTTTAACTTTGGTGATGTTAGGACAAATGTTGGAAGCCAAAGCGCATTCTAAAACGAATTCTGCTTTAAAAGAGTTGATTAAATTATCTCCGAACGAAGCTTTTAGAATCGTTAATGGAAAAGAAGAAAAAGTAAGCATTGATCAGATTCAATTAAATGATATTTTACGTGTAAAACCAGGTGATAAAGTACCTGTAGATGGAATTGTGACCGAAGGTTTTGCAGATATTGACGAAAGTATGATTTCGGGAGAACCAATTCCTGTTTCAAAAACGATTGATGATGAAGTGGTGGCAGGAACCATCAACGGAAGTAAAATGTTCTTAATGAAGGCAACAAAAGTTGGAGGTGAAACTTTATTGGCTCAAATTATTGATATGGTCAATCAGGCAAGTAGAAGTCAGGCTCCAATTCAGAAAGTAGTCGATAAAATCTCCAAAATATTTGTTCCTACTGTGATGGTTATTGCGTTGATAACCTTTTTGGCATGGTGGATTTTTGGCAGCGAAAATCGTGTAGCTTTTGCCATTGCGAATGCATTGGCCGCGCTGATTGTGGCTTGTCCTTGTGCTCTTGGTTTGGCTACGCCTATGTCGGTGATGGTAGCAGTTGGTAAAGGTGCTAGAAATGGGGTTTTGGTGAAAAATGCTGAAGCTTTGGAACGATTGAATAACGTAACGACTTTAACAATTGACAAAACAGGAACGATTACTGAAGGAAAACCAGCGGTAGTGAATATTATTCCGTTTGAAGGATTGAATAAAAATGATGTCTTGCTATTGGCAGCAAGTATGAACCAAAACAGTGGACATCCATTGGCGCAATCTTTTGTTCATGCGGCAGAGAAAGAGAATTTAAACTTGCATTCTATTCGAAATTTTGAAGATATTGCTGGTAAAGGTGTGAAAGGAGAAGTGGATGGAAAAGAAGTGTATTTGGGTAATGAAGGGTTGATGACGTTTGCAGGTATGCAAGTGCCGAAAGTGGATAGTACGAATACGTTGTCTTTTTTGGGTGTAAATGGAAAAGTCTTGGCCGCGTTTGAAATTTCGGACGAAATAAAAGCATCGTCGAAAGAAGCGATTCAAAAAATAAAAGAACAAAAAGTAGATGTGATGATGCTGACGGGTGATAATGAGCAAACGGCTCAGAAAGTAGCCAATGAAGTTGGTATAGCACATTTTAAAGCGAAAGTATTGCCGCAAGATAAATTGAATACTATTAAAGATTTGCAGAGTAAACAACAAGTGGTTGCGATGGCTGGTGATGGAATTAATGATGCACCTGCATTAGCACAAGCTGATGTATCGATTGCAATGGGAACAGGAACTGATGTTGCCATAGAAAGTGCAGATATTACTTTGTTGAAAGGTGATTTGATTGGTGTGTATAAAAGTATTGTATTAAGTCATAAAATGATGCGAAACATCAAAGAGAATTTAGTTTTTGCATTTATTTATAATGCATTAGGTATACCTGTTGCAGCAGGATTATTGTATCCTTTTTTCGGAATTTTATTATCTCCAATGGTAGCTGCTGCTGCGATGAGTTTGAGTTCGGTATCGGTGATATTAAATGCTGCTCGATTGAATAGAGCTAGGATTTAGATTTTAGATCTGAGAATTGAGATGTAAAAAGTATTATGTATTAAGTCTTTTGTGATGGATTTGGGAATGTGGAGTTAAGATTTTAAAACGAGTTCAAAATGACAAAATTTGTTATCAAACTAGAATTTGAAATTAAAAAGATAAACTCTAGTGGAGCTTGGGTNNTTTTTCGATCCCTCGAAATGATAATGAGATGAGAATTTAAAACCTCTATTAAATAACAGAGGTTTTAAACTATATAAGATTATAAATCGAGTTTCAATCCAAGACTAGCAGTGGTACCACTACCTTTTATATAATATCTTCCGTCATTAGTAGCGCCTCTAACTTCGGCATGAATAGGGTAGTAGTCGGCATTGAATAAATTGTTAAAAGAAAGATTAAATGTTATATTCTTTAGCTTATAGCTTGTATATAAATCACATATTGTATAACCAGAAATAGGGTATTTACCATAGTTATATTGTGATTTATCAAAAACATCACGACCTGATAAATTCGTTAACTGAAAAAATACATTCCATTGGTCTGTAATTTTAGTGTCTAAGTTGAAAGATAACTTAAGTGGTGTAAGGATAGAATTATCTAATTTATCTTTAAATTCTCCTTCATTCTTCAAATCTTGACGACCATCCATATATCCCATTATTCCACCAACTTTCAACCATTTTATTGGTTTTACATTAACTACGGCTTCTAAACCGTATATACGTTGTGGAACTTGTGATAATTGATAATTTCCAGGAGCTCCAATTTCGGCGAAAGTTGTTCCGCGATCTGATGTGCTGTAATATCCTGTAAGTTGATAGTCTAATTTCCAGAAATTACCACTTATTCCAGCTTCGTAATTATTAACAGAGACTGGTTTAGGATCAATTGCATCTAAAGCAACATTATTTCGTAATACTAAACCGATATCTCCAATAGAATATCCTTGCGAAAAACTAACGAAAGGTTGTAAATAGCTAAGTTTATTATATCTGGCTGCGATATTGAAAACGAGTGCATTTGAATTATTTTTATCACCGGGTGTAAATTTATTTGCTTTAGTTAAATCACCAACTTTAAATCCTAAAAACTCATGACGTATTCCTGCTTTTACAATCCAGCGTTCGGCCAAGTTAAATTTTGATTGAATGTAATAAGCAAAACTATTTAAATCCATATCAGGAGTAACATGGCTTTTGTCTAATCCTAATTGAACGGCATGATCTTTCAGAAAATCAACCCCATAAATTAAGGTTACTTTACCTGCTTTTCCTAATTCAAAAGGTGTTGTAAAGTTTAAACGTGCTCCTTTATGATCAGAATAAATTTGATTATAGGTTTCGAAAACGGAATTCATATCTTCGTAATAAAGGACTGCATTTGCACTTGTTTTTCCAAATTCACCATCATAACGTAAACTTACATTTTTACTATACGGAGTACCTCCATTTGCAGGATTATCAGTAAGAACTGCTATCGAAGGACTTTCTCCAAAAATACCTTTTGTTCCTTCATACTTACTATCTTGCATACTACGGTAATAATTTCCCATTAACTCGATATGGTGATTGTCACTTATCTGGTATCCAATTTTAAGCAAGGCATTATAACTTTTAGTTTCTCCTATACCATAAAATGGACTATTTATTTCACCATCGGCCGATCTAACCACTCCTGTATTCGCTATTTTGCCTTGAAGCAAATAAGTAAATTTATCTAATTTTCCTGAAAATACTTGTGAAATATTATATCCAAAAGTTTCCTTAGGATTGACTAAGCTTAATGTATTATTGAAATAAGTTGACGAATTAATTTTCTTCTTGTTATTTGCTTTTTTTGTAATGTAATTTACAATTCCACCTGCAGCACCATTTCCGTACATAGAAGACGCGCCTTGTATGACTTCTATATGGTCAATAGCAGAAGCATCTATTGATCTTAAATCTCGACCTCCATTTCGTAAAGGTGTAGATTGTGGAATACCATCGATTAACACAAGAAAATTACGACCTCTAATTTTACCAATAAAATTATTTTGACTTTCTTCACTAGGAGAAATACTAGGAACTTTTTGCATCAAAATATTGGGTAAATTATCATTAATTTGGGATTGTATCTGCATGTCTTTAGCAGAAATATATGTTAATGTAGAAGGAACTTCGTCAATACTTTCGGGCATTCTACTGGCAGTTACAACGACTTCTTTTAACTGATTATCTGTTTTTAATACAATTGATAATGTTGCATTTGTTTGATCAGTAATTGTAACGTCCTGAATTATTTCGTTGTAATTGAAATGATTGATTGTTAGTTCATAAGTTCCTTTTTCAATATCTGTAAAGACAAAAGTTCCATCCGAACTGGTTTTTGTTTTCATTCCATTAGATAACGAAACATAGGCATCTGCAATAGGAGATCCGTCCTCTGTTACTACATAACCATGAATCTCACCTGTTTCTTGGTCATAATTTATTGTGTTTTCCCAATATATTTCGTTTAGATTAGTAACTTTTGCATCAACTTGATTGACCATTAGTACAAGTAAGAATGCTTTTCCTACTGTTTTTAACGAGTAATATTTTTTTCTCATGTGTTCTATTGAGTAAATATTATTTATTTAGACTAATTATTAATAAGTCAAAAATAAATAAATCTCAAAAAACAATGAAGGATTAAACGGTTTATTTTGATTCTATTTGGAGGAGAACTTTTTAAATCAGTAGAATTCTTTTCTCTAATTCATCAAGCTATATTTTTTGATGTATGATCTATTGAGTAAAATGCATTATGTGCAACAAAATATTGATTGGATTTTGAAGAGAAATTTCATTCATTTTCCAATCAAATTAGGATGACTGACTAAAATTTAATGATTATAAATTAATATTTTACGAGTAAAATTAGTTTAATTAATCGTTTAAAGATTTAAATTTACAGACCGAAAACTTTTTACTAACCCAAATTCTTATTTTCTATTTAGACTACGTCTCTAAATTTTTGCAAGTACTACGCTAAATTTTAATTGAATTATACTTCAATTATCATAAATAATCTTAATGCAAATTATTTAAAATGAAAAAAATACTCTTTACTCTTTACATGTTATTTAGTTTTATTACCACCATTGCTCAAGTTGGAATTAATACCTTAACACCCAATTCAACTCTTTCTATAGAAGGTTCTATTGAAAAGGGCTATAGTGAAACTAAAACTAGTTTAACACTTAATAATTCTAACTATTATGTAAGTTATACAGGTACTGAAGCAGGAATCCTGACATTACCCGTTATAGGAAACGACGCAACAGCTTATACAGGAAGACTGTATAAGATTAAGAACTTATCAAATTATAATTTGACCGTTATTCCTTCTTCTGGCAATACTATAAGAAGTGAGAATGTACCTGTAGCTTCCTTTCTTCTTTCACCAGGAGCATATATAGAAATAATAAACAATGCAAATACTTCTAATGGTACATGGGATTTATCTTTTTTAGGAGAATCTATCTCTAGTAATGTAGAAGTTTATGGTAATCAACTCTATATACCTCCTCATGCTACGTTTACTGCTGATTTTGCTTCGCATAACAATTCTTCATACGATTCTAAAGACAAAGATTGGTGGGTAATTAGTAAAACTTCAACTGCATCAGTAGCTAATCAAACAACAGCCCGAATGGTGATCGTGTATGAATATCAAGGAAAACCTTTTGAACTTGATAATATGTATTGTATTTTGTCAACAGGCAATAACAGTAATCTTCCAGATATTTTTACCCCATCTTTTGTTTCTTTAAAAAATGATGGAACTGATGGAAAAACAAGATTAAGTATTTCTGTAGCTAGAATCGATAATCAGGTGAATTCATGGCAAGAGACCTTTCTCTTAAATTTTTTATTAGCAAAAAAAACATATTAAACAATATAAAGGAATCTTTAGATTCTATCAACACTACCAATTATTTCTAAAATAATAAAAATGAAAAAAATTATCTTATTCACTACATCTATTTTATTTCCTAGCGTTTTTTTATTTTCTCAAGTAGGGATAAACACACAAAGTCCAAATTCTACATTATCTATTGAAGGTTCTTTTGAAGCAAATTATCGCGAAGTAAAAACGACAACCACATTAACCAATTTAGACTATTATGTTAGCTATACAGGGAATACTATTGCAACTTTTACACTTCCTGTAGTAGAAAGTGGTACAAAATCATTTTCTGGGAGAATTTACAAAATAAAAAATTTATCTACGAATAATCTCACGTTAACAGCTGCTACAGGAAATACGTTAAGAAGTACAAGTATAGCTATTGATAACTTTATTATTCCGCTTGGATGCTTTGTTGAGGTTGTAAATAATACAAATACTTCTGGTGGAACTTGGGACCTTTCTTTCATTGGTAAACCAGTCAATACAAATGTGGAAATATATGGAACACATTTATACATTCCTCCGCATGGAAGCTCAGTTGCCTCTAGTACTGATAAAGCTGATTTTACAAATCATGCGATAACAAAATATGATACTCCATCTACAAATACTGATGCTGGATGGTGGCTTGTGAATAAAACATCTACAAGCGTAAATACATCTAGCAAAACAAATAGTAGAATGTTATTGGTCTATGAATATCGAGGAAAAGCTTTCAATATTGATAATATGTATCCTATTATTACCGCTGGGAATGATCAAAGTTACCCAGATGTTTTTACTCCATCTTTTGTTAAATTAGAAAATGTAAATAATAAAACTAGGTTAACTATTTCTGTTCGACGCTCTGATGATTATTCGAGCTCTAGTAATTGGGCTGGGACTTTCTTGATGAATATCTTATTAGCTAGAAAAACAAATTAAGATTTATCGTAATACCAATAAAAAGCATCTATATCTTCTGATATAGATGCTTTAAGTTATTAATAATCTGTATTCTGTTCATTATTTGGATTAATTGAAATACGTATGATTATTTTTTTCCTTGATTGAACAAGTGTACACTTGTTTTGCTGATAAGATTAATTAGTTCAAGTTTCGAATAAAGGTGTCTAAATCAATCTCTTTTGATAAATTGAGTTTTTGTTTTAAGCGGTATTTAGTTACACTCACTGTTTTAGGATCTACACTGAGAATAGATGCAATCTGAGAATTATCCATATTCATGTAGATATATGCTGCGTATTTGATATCGAGATTGGTTAATTTAGTTGTCGTCATCTCATTTAATTTCTTGAAAAAATTAGGATGCACTTCTTTTACAATATCATGAATATTGGTTAAATCTTTATCAATAATTAGTTCGTTTTTTAAGTAATTGTTCAAATTAAATTCTTGATTTTTTTTTAAATTTTCTTTTAATTCTTCTAAAAATTTATTCTTTTGTTCTAATTGAATCGTTGTTGCCAAAACTTGTTTCTGATAATGTTCTTGTTTTAAATCAGAAATCTCTTTCTCCATTTTTAGTTTTTGCTTTTCTGATTCGAGTAATTTAGTTTTTTGTTTGGCTTGTTTTTTATGGTTGTAAATTATATAAACTAATAAAACGATACTAAAAGTTGTAATAACAATTAATAAAAGGTAATATTTTCTTTTCTGCTCATAGGTTTTCTGTAATGCTAATTTCTCATCATTATATATCAGAGAAGACGCATTATATACTGTTTCGTTATTTAACCTATTGTTTAATTTAGTGCTTAATTTTTTTTCGAAATAATAGACCGAACTATCCGTTTTGTTGAGTTTTGCATATGCCATCCCTAGTAATTCATCTGAAGTATAAAAAGTTGTACTTGAATTATTTTTTAAAGTATTGATAGCTTTTTGATATTCATTTGTTTTGATGTAATACAAACCTTTTACTCCACTTAAACCTCCTTTAATTGTCAAATACATACGTTTTTCTTGAATAAAATGAATATTGTTTTCAGCAATATTCAGGTATTTTTGAGCGGAATCGATTTTATTCGTTATGAGATAAATCTCTGCAATATTAATACTTGTACCTACTTTATGCATTGTATCTAAGGAATTAAAATTTTTATAATAATTTGATAATGCGTAGTCGTATTTTTCAAGAAGGAAGTTAATATTCGCAATATTAATATTAGATCTGTCAATATATTTTTTGGCTTCCTTTTTCCTTTTTAATTTTTCTGCATATTCTATTACTTTTCTGAATTTTTTTTCAGCTTCATCATAGGAATGTGCTTGAAATAAAATAAGTGCTTTTAAGAATGTAATTTTAACCATTAATTCTGGATTGTCTTGAGCATTTTGTTCAGCTAAGAAAATATATTGGCTTCCTTCATAAGGCATAGATAATTCGTAATAACAATTGGCAGCTTGTAAATAAGCTTCTGATAAACCTTTTGTATAATTTACTTCTTTTCCTTTTTCTATAATTTTCTTGTAAGACGTAAGTGCCTTATTTATTTCTCCTTTTTCATACAACTCTTTTGCTTGATTATTTAAGTTATCGATTTCAGCTATAGAATTGGGTTTATTTTTAATGTCTTGTCCAGATAATAAAATTGATTGTATTAAAACAAAAATAAAAAATAGGTATTTATGCATGTTGATTGGTTTTAACAGGTAGGTATTAGTACGAGAGTATTACAAATATAGTAATAAGTAAAAACTTCATTCATTTTATTTCTTTTTAAAAATATTATTTAAATAATTGGTATATAATTAAATACAATTATTTGTATAGATAATGTATAGGTGGTTTTTTGCTTTGTATAGGTTTTATAGTTGTAAAAATGCAGTGCGAAATTTTTTGAAAATTGAATTTTGTCAAAAGAAAATGATCAACCAAAAATCAATCTATTCTACTCCTTTAGAAATTTCAAAAACAATCAAAATTAAAACCTATGATTAAAAAATTATTTACAATTTCATTAGTACTTATTTCTATTTCGTCTTATTCACAAGTAGGAATTAATACATCAAATCCGCAAGGATTATTGAATGTTGATGGTAAATCATCAACCGCAACTACAAATCCTTTGACAGGAACTCCGACTCCTAAACAAATGGAAGATGATTTTATTGTGACACAATCTGGCGCAACAGGCATAGGAACTACACCTAATCCATATGCGATGCTTGATATTTCATCTAAAAATAAAGGAATGCTGGTCCCAAGAGTTGATTTAACTTCAAATACAATGGATCTTAATTCAGATGGAGATAATGATATTTCTAATCAACCTCAAGGATTATTTATTTATAATACAGGAGCGACTATTCCGAAAGGTTATTACTTTTGGAATGGAAATGAATGGAGAAGCATTGAAGATAATACTTCTGTAAAAGGATCTGCAACAGTAAATTGTATTGCTTCTACAATTGATCCTTCTCAATCTATTGATGGGAATACTCCAAAGCCCATTATTTCAGGAAGTATAATTAAAGTGCCTTATTCTGGAGGTAATGGAGGTAAGTTTGTAGGGGCTTCATTTACTTCGGTTGGTAATCCAAACATTACTGCAACTATAGCCGATGGTAAATTGGAACATGGTTCTGGGTATCTTGTTTTTGCCATTCAAGGGATGCCCAATGCATCACAATCTTCACCAATTGGAATTTCATTTGATTTAACTCCGTTTTTTGCAGCAAATACAGATATAAAAGGTTGTAAAGATGTAACTGTTGGTACCCAAGTAAATGCAGATTACAAAATTGTAGCTGTGATGGATTATATGAAGTTTGTAACAGATCCAGATACTGGCACTAAAGGATTTACTGTGGATGCGACTACTCCAGATGGACTTTATACGATAAAAGTCTTTATGAGACATTCACTTCAGACTGCAGCTGCAACATCCACTAATAATACAACTTCTACTGCTAGTGGTGTTGAGAATAATGTCTTATTAAGAAATAACAGTAATGAAGGTAAAGTACTTATGTGGAATTATTCAACTTTTTATGGAGGGCAAATAACTGATGCAGGAGGTAATTTAAAAGTTCCGTCTAAAACTCCAGGAGGAGGGACAGGAAATACATGGAGAACCTTGACACCTACAGGTTCTACAGGAGCGTGGGGAGACCAAGGAATCTACAATGCTAATAGTGGAGGTCCAGAATATAGATATTATTCGTGGATAGACACATCTTCTATAACAAAGGTTGCATACATAGTAACTGTTATGGCGGGTATGGATCCTACAGCTAACATTACTGATGTAACAAAACAAAAAGTTTTTATTCGTATAGAACAAATTACAGGACAATAATAAAAATGAACTACAAAGACTTTCATATAGGAAATCTAATTGAACTTTTGGTTGCTGAACTATTGACTTACCTCGTATCTGTAACTTTCTAAAATGTAATGAAACTGAAGTTTTGGAAATGTATCAATCAAAAAGTATCAATACAGATAATTTATTAAGATGGAGTAAACTCTTACAATATGATTTCTTTAGGCTTTATACTCAACATCTTATTTTATTTTCTCCAAAAAATTATGATTCAACGAAATCTGATGAATTATCAACAGTACCTCAATTCCGAAAAAATATTTATACAAAAGAGATCATAAATTTTATTTTAGAACGAATAGAAAAAGGTAAAATGACAAAAACTCAAGTTATCGAAGAATACAAAATACCCAAAACTACCTTATACAAATGGATCAACAAATACCAAAAATAACACCTAACTACAAACAAATATACTTTGATCTAGTGGTGGAGAAGTTTCCAACTAAATTAAAATTTGTGAAAAATTTTTTAGAAAAAGAAAGTTTTTCATCACTAGATATTATACGTGTAAACAAGATTATTTTTAATACTTCGTACAATATTGATCATGAAAATCAAAAACATAGAGCCTATGAAAAATCAGATATTATATATATGTTGAATTATCAAGAAGAGCATAAGTTATCCAATTCAACTGTTGCCAAACATTTTAAAGTAAGTAGAAATTCAATTAGTAAATGGAAAAAGATGTTGAATTTATAGGAATACTTAAAATCTGTTTTAATTATAGTTCTCTATTTCAAGATTTATTTTTATATTGGATTTTCAATAAAATCACAAGTATCATATAAATATGAACAAAGAACTTTTTAAAAATATATTGACAACTCAAATTCCGATTGCATGGATTGCGGGTGTTCGTTTGGAATCGTGGGAAGAAAATAAAGTTTCGACACGAGTAAAATATGGATTCCTTAATCAAAATCCATTCAAAAGTATGTTTTGGGCAGTGCAAGGAATGGCGGCAGAGTTTTCTTCAGGTTTGATGGCAAATGCTAAGATTTCGAAATCAGGAGAAGATATTTCGATGTTGGTTTTGGGAATGCAATCGAAGTATTTGAAAAAAGCTATTGGTAAAATTGTGTTTACTTGCGAAGATGGAGAAAAAATAGATGCGGCTATAAAAGAAGCGATTGAAACCAAGAAAGGTATATCACTAAATGTGACAAGTAGAGGCGTAGATGAAGAAGGAGATGTTGTTTCAGAATTTCAATTTACGTGGACATTCAAGTTGAGAGATAAAAAATAAAATATAAAAGCTGAAATTTATTCAGCTTTTTTTATGATTTCTTGTTTCAAAATTGAAATTACTTCATCTATTTCTTCAAAATTTAGATGAGCAAATCCAAGACGAATTCCAGTTTGATGTTGGGTTTGATATAAAATTGTTTGCGGAATAAACAATTCATTTTTTGCACAATTTCGTTTTAATTCCATCAAATTTATAGGTTGATTAAAATTAATCCAAACCGCTAAACCTCCATTTGGACTCGTAAAACTGATTAGATCGTTTAATTCCGTTTTTAATTTATGACAAAAATAATCACGGCGTTCTCGATAAGTTTTACGATGTTTTTTTAGAATTCGATTAATTTCACCTTCGCTAATCATTTCACCTAAAACTTGCTCGATAAATGGATCAACTTGCTGATCAAGAATAGACAAATGTTTCTTCGCTTCGAGAATTAGATTTTTCGGTGCGACAATAAATCCAATTCGATAACCTGGTGCAAGATAATGACCAAATTTTCCTGTGTAAACAACCATTCCATTTTGATCCGAACTTGCCAAAGGTAAAATAGGATGATTGCTGTAATGGAAATCAAAATCGTAATCATCTTCTACAATTGCAAACCCAAATTCCTGCGAAAGTTGCAGTAATTCAACTCTTCTTTGCGAACTTAGCGTAACCGTTGTTGGATAATGGTGATGGGGTGTAACATATACAATTCGTATTGGAAATTGCTCGCATAATTTTCTTAAATCATCGGTGTCAATTCCAAATTCATCCGTTTTTATTTGTTTGATTTTAGCAAATTGGGTCTGAAAAATCATGTTACTTTTATAATAACTTAAATTTGCGACAGCAACAACATCATTTTGTTTTAGTAGAATTTCAGCAATCAGAAAAAGTGAAATTTCTGAACTTCTCGTTACCAAAATATTCTCTTTCGAAATATGTAAACCTCGTGTCAAGTTGAGATAATTTGCTAAATTCTTTAAAAAGTACTCATTTTTGGACTGATTTACCTTCGAAATTGACGTTTTTCGTTTTAAAATAGCTGAATATAATTTAGCAGGAAGTTTTAGTTCTGCTAACCGATGATCGATTATTCCATCGGTTAAATATAATCGTTGATTAAAATTTTCGTATGGATTATCCAAAAGTATCGATTGTTCAAATTGAAAACCCGTTTTATCAGGATACAAATTGATTGAAAATTGTTTTGGAACAATGGTTTTTTGAAATTTTTGAGAAGTTTGACTTAACACATAACTTCCTTTATTTGGAACGATTTCTATCCAACCTTGAGCTTCAAGTTCCTGAAAACTATTGACAATTGTATTGCGATGAAGCGTTAAAATCTCACTTAATTGCCTCGTTCCAAGTAATTTTGTTCCAGTTGGAATATAGCCTAATTGTATAGCTTTAGCCAGTTGATTCGCTAATTGAAGATAAATCGGTGTATCCGAATTGCGTTCGATTTTGATAAAACTTTTGTATGGTATTTCAGCCGGACTATTCATTATCTGTAAACTGGTATATTATGATAGGTCGGAAAGGTACTACTTTCGCATCAGATTTAACTCAATTAATTAAATAATTAGTCAAAAATGAAGAAGATTACTATGGTATTGTGTTTAGCTGCACAAAGTATTTTTGCACAAAATGCGAATGATACCATTGCAATAGGTGAAGTTTCTATTTTAGATAACCGTCTGAATACGCCACTTTCTAAAGAAAATAGAAACATTTATGTGTTAAGTAAATCAGAAATAAACAAATTACCTGCACGTTCTTTACAGGATGTGTTGCAGTATGCATCTGGAATAGACTTGCGTCAACGAGGACCGTTTGGAACGCAAGCTGATATTTCGATGGATGGCGGAAGTTTTGAGCAAACATTGATTTTGTTGAATGGAGTAAAAATTATGGATCATCAAACGGCTCATAATGCGTTAAATCTTCCCATTCCTCTAGAAGCGATTGACAGAATTGAAGTGGTACGTGGTCCGGCTGCTCGTGTTTACGGAAATAATAGTTTGACAGGTGTTATTAATATTGTCACGCGTCAACCAAAGAAAACGGGCGTTTATGCGAATACCTATTTTGGAACAAATTTTAAGAAAGATACCGAAGATACAGGCGATACCTACACTAGTAGAGGTGTGCAGCTTGGTGCGAATTTGGCAAAAGAAACGCATCAACATCAGTTGTATGTGAGCCATGATTGGGGAAATGGATACCGATACAATACGGCTTACGAGAACAATAAATTATATTATCAAGGAAACTTTCAGTTTGATGATGCCAATAGTTTAGTTGCTTCGTATGGTTATGTAAAAAATGGATTTGGAGCAAATGGTTTTTATGCTTCACCGGGTGATAAAAATTCGAAAGAATTGATTGAAACAACATTAGTTAACATTCAATCTAAGCATCAATTATCGAATCGAATTACGTTAGCACCACGAGTGAGTTATCGTTACAATTTCGATGATTATCGCTATTATAAAAATGATTTGAGCAAAGCTCGTTCTCTGCATTATTCAAATTCTATTTCGGGAGAAGTGAATTCTACGTATCAATTGAATAAAGGGCAAATTGGAGTAGGAGCTGAATACCGAAATGAGCAAATTTCGTCCACAAGTATCAAAAATCATACTCGCGATAATATTGGATTTTATGCGGAATATAAAACGGATATTACACCAAAATTGAATGTAAATGTCGGAACGTATGTTAACTATAATTCGCAATATGGTTGGCAAGCATTTCCGGGAATTGATGCTAGTTATGCGGTAAATTCGAACTTGAAATTGATGGTAAATGCAGGGACAAGTCAGCGAATTCCTTCGTTTACAGATTTATATTTAGATCAGCGACCAGGAAATATAGGAAATGCAAATGTAGAATCTGAGAAGGCTTTTCAAACCGAAATTGGATTCAAATACAACAAGAGAAATTGGACGTTTAATGCCTATTATTTTTATCGTTCGATCACAGATTTTATCGATTGGGTACGTTTAACATCTAACGAACCTTGGGAAGCGCAAAACTTTGGAGACTTGAGAACGAATGGATTTAATACGAAGATTTCGTACTTAGCAAATCTTTCTGCGAATCAAAATTTGAAGTTTTCTTTGAGCTATTCTTATCTTGATCCTGAGTTTAAAAATGTGGATGATCAATACAATTCTAAATATAAAATAGAAAGTTTAAAACATCAGCTAATCAATACAATAGATTACACAATCGGAAGAACTACTTTAAGTTTTGCAAATCGTTATAATACACGTCAATCGTATAAATCTTATTGGATTACTGATGCAAGAATTAATCATTCATTCAAAAATAATTTGAGTATTTATTTTGATGCGCAAAACATTTTTAACACAACATATAACGAAGCTGGAGCAATTCCGTTACCAACAACTTGGATGAGTTTAGGAGTCAAATTTACAGGAATTTAGATGATGACAAACATTTAAAATTCTCTTTAATAGTTTATATTATAAATGCGGTGAGACAACTTTTTTAGGAAAGTTGTCTCTTTTTGATTCCATAAATTTCTTCCTAACTTTGCAAAAATAATTTGTATGATTATCATCGATTCGCCATCTCACGATGCGTATTTCAATATAGCTTTAGAAGAATATTTATTGTACCATTATCCAACGGAAGATATTTTTTTGTTGTACATCAATGCACCGTCAATAATTGTTGGGAAATTTCAGAATACATTGGCCGAAATTAATTTGGATTATGTGACCGAAAATAACATCAAAGTTGTTCGTCGTATGTCGGGTGGTGGAGCTGTTTATCACGATTTAGGGAATCTAAATTTTTCTTTCCATACCTTATTGGGACAGAATGATTTTATGGATTTTTCGACTTTTACAGAACCTGTAGTCAAATTATTAAACGATCTGAATGTTCCTGCAAAATTGGAGGGAAGAAACGATTTGTTGGTTGATGGTAAAAAGTTTAGTGGAAATGCGAAATTGGCTCGTAATGGCAAAATGATTCAACACGGAACGATCCTTTTTAATTCGGATATGTCTGTTTTAGGCGATGCATTAAAAATTAATCCCTTAAAATATGTGGATAAAGCCATAAAATCTAATCGCGCGCGTGTGATTAATTTGATTGAATATTTTCCAAATGAAATGACGACGGATGAACTGAAAGCTTTGTTGATTGATGAACTGTTAGCAACAAATGAAGGAGCAACAATTTATCATTTAACAACCGAAGATTTGAATGGTGTAGCGAAATTGATTGAAGAAAAATACCAAACATGGGATTGGAATTTTGGTTTTTCACCGAAATATAATTTCAAAAATGCGAAGAAAATTCCAGCAGGTTTTATCGAAGTTCATTTGGATGTTGAGCGAGGCGGAACAATAGAAAAAGCTAAAATATTTGGCGATTTCTTTGCTTCAGAACCGATAGAAGTATTAGAAAATAAACTAGTTGGTGTAAAACATAACGACAAAGAGATTGCAAAAGTTCTGAATTCTGTTGATGTAACAGATTATTTTGGAAAGGTTACAATAGACGAGATTTTAGAATTATTTCGATAAAATGATAAGCCAAATTTCTTAGGAAGTTTGGCTTATTTTTATAAAACTTCAATCAATAATCGTGCTCTGTCATAAGGCGTTTCCCAAAATCGTCTAATTGTTGTTACTAAGTTTTTTCGCTTTGTTAACGCATCATCATAGGAGTCTTCTGTGAAGATATCAACATCTGTTGATTCTACTGAAATCGAAATATTTTCAACTTGATCTTCGAAATAATTGTCATTTTTTAGTTCTCGTAAAACGTCTAAACAAAGTAAATCCAAAGCTTTTTTATTCGTTAAGTTAGATTCTTGTTTTAGAAAACTAAAATCCAATTTTCCTTGATATTTTGATGTTTTTGCATTAAACAAGTCATCATAATTGATGTTCTCAGAATCTGTTTTGGTTTTAAAATCATTGAAACTTCCACCAGAAACATTGTAATTTCCATTTTTATCGGTTGAAATTATAACAGAATACAATTGATCGTCATTTTCTGCTGCTTCATTAATTAGTGTATTCAAACTATCTATTAATGCAGTTGTAATTTCAGTTTTACGTTCTAACAAGACTTTAAATGAAGACTCAGTGTTTTGTAGCGCATCAAAATCTGGTAAATCGAACGTTGAAATGGCTTCATGTAACATCTGTTTAAAAGTGGTTTTAAGATCAATCAAAAGGTCATCTTCTAACAAATAAAGTTGTTGCGTTCCGGTATGTGTAACAATTAAATTTTCGGCATATTCATCACCAATTGCAATGAAATTAGTATGTCCAAGTTCTTGAATGAGTTCATTTTGCTCCACAAAATCATCTTCTTCATTAAAAATGCTCCAAAATACATTTTCATTGAAACCGAAGTATTTAAGATATTCTTTGAAAAAATCGGGGATTTTAGAATTCAACTGATCTTCTAATTCATTGATTTTGACTTTTTCGAGTCCTAAATTATCTTCAAAATAGCCTTGTTTTTTTAATTTTTTGATTAATTCTTTCATCGTTTATAGTGTTTATTTAGTTATATTAGAGATCGTAGAAGAAAGTGAAATTTGTCTTGAGAGTTACTCAACCAAATAATTTTCATCAAACCAAACATCTTCATAACCCTTGCGATCAATGATAACCATCTATTGTTACATTCAAATAATCAAAATCATTGAATATTTCGATGTTTCGTGTTCCGTTTTTATCTGTAAATGTTCCTTGGCAAATTGGCATTTTATGTAATAGTATTGCTAATTTTTTTTGAAATAGAGATGATTTTCTTCATTCGATTTAATATTTTAAGGACTTTTAGATAATGTTATTGTTACCAAATAATATGGAACTTCATTACGATTTACATGAAATTATTTTATCCGTTTTCATTTGTCCGTTTTTAATTGAAAATTGATTGAATAAATATCCGAAATAATTCAATAATATTTATCCCTGATAATAGCGAATTTTTAGATGGATGAAATAATTATTAATGCCAAATTGACATCTTATTACATTGATTTGTAGAGGATTTGTCTTGAACTTAATTTGTTTTGTAATAACTGTCATATCAATGGGTTAATTGGTGATTTGGTTCACATTTTGAATACGTATTTGTACATTAAATCAATACATATGAAAGTTAAAAATATAAATAAAGTTGTAGGCCCAATGCCAATTCGTGATCCATTTATTTTAGGTGCATATCATTACGATTTGTATCCAAAAGGAAATGGAAAAATGGGGGTTGATGCCGAATTATTAAAAGGTAAAAACATTGGTCAAGATTTTGACAGAAATGCAGATTGGCGAATGTATCATGGCGAAACAATTCCAGGTTTTCCACATCATCCACATAGAGGTTTTGAAATTGCAACGATTGTAGAAGAAGGTTTTGCTGATCATTTTGATTCGAAAGGTTCAAAAGGTCGTTATGGAAATGGCGATGTGCAATTGATGAGTGCTGGTTCTGGCGTTTTGCATGGCGAAATGTTTCCGTTGTTGAATGATGAAACTGAAAATCCATTCCGATTATTTCAGATTTGGTTAAATATGCATTCGTCAGATAAATTAACAGAACCAACGTACAAAATGCTTTGGAGTGAAACGATTCCACAAAAAGATGTGAAAGACGAGGAGGGAAGAAACGTGAATGTTCGAGTGGTTTTGGGTGAATATGCAGGTGTAAAATCGCAAGATCCTTTAGCGCATTCGTGGGCGAGAAATCCAAAACATCATGTCGGAATTGCTTTATTGAATATGGATCCTAATGCTTCGTTTACGTTGCCAGCAGTTTCTGAAACGATGAATAGATTTGTGTTTTTTTATGATGGAGTAGATGTAATTTCGATTGATAATTACAAAATTCAGCAAAGACATTTAGCAGACTTGAATGGAAATGAGGAAATTATTATTCAAAATGGAAATTCGCAAGCTAAAGTTTTGATTTTAGAAGGTGAACCTATCAATGAGCCTGTAGCGGCTTATGGACCTTTTGTAATGAATACGGAGCAAGAAATTCGTGATGCTTTTGCAGAGTATCAAAAAACACAATTTGGTGGTTGGCCTTGGGGTGACAAAGAAACCGATATCGTAAATCCGAAAGAAGTGGGACGTTTTGCAAGTTATAATTTTGGAAAAGAGTTGGATGAACCAGCTTTGAAATAAGTTTTAAAAAAAATGATGATGTCAGAAGTTATTCTGACCTTTTTTATTGATTAGTATAAAGAATTTTATAGTTTCTAATCAAAATAAAATATAAATTAGTAGTAAATAAATTACACTTTATGAAACTATTAAAACGACTACTTTGGATTGTTGCAGGACTATTTGTTGTATTAACTATTACGATGTTTGCGATTGGGAAAAAATATCATTTTGAAACAACAAGAGTATTGAATGCGCCTATCGAAAAGGTGTATGAACAAGCGAGTTCTTCAAAGAAATTTAACGAATGGAATCCTTGGATGGATTTAGACCCTAATTTGAAATTAACTTATTCTGGTACGCAAGGACAGCCTGGAGATGAGTATTGCTGGGAAGGAAATGACGATGTTGGACAAGGTTGTCATGTGATTACGGCTTTGGTTCCGAATCAAAAAATTGCAACCAAAATGATGTTCAAAAAGCCTTTTGAAAGTGATGCTACTTCTGATATCGTGGTAACAAAAGAAGGAAACGGAACGAAAATTACGTGGAGTATGGATTGTGAATTGGATTACCCAATGAATTTGATGAAACTGATGATGGATTCGCAAATGGAAAAATCTTATGGAAAAGGTCTTGATAAATTAAAAACTTTAGTAGAAAAATAATCAACAAAAATGGGAAAGCAATTAATCTTTCCCATTTTTTATAGACTATCTTTTTAATATTCTTTTTGCTGCTTCGGAAGTACAAATTAGTCCACCTGCCATCATGATAATATCTTTTATTACTAATCTTCCAGCACCTGATAAATAAGGAAATCCGAATTGTGGAGTAGGGAAGTCGCCTCCCAAATTAAGTACATATACTTCTGGAGTCGTAATTAAAAATGAAAGCGTCACAATGGACATTCCGAAGGTTAATAATCCTCCCCAAAAACCTATTTTCGGAAACCATATTCCCAATAGAACTAATATTCCGATTCCTACAATCACAGCTCCTAAACCATAGGAAAACACATAAGTTCTGTTTTTTGTATGCCAATCAATATTTTTTTGAACTGTTTTTCCTTCTGGATTTTTATATAAAGTATAAGCAGCAACCGTTTTTCCGTTTTCATCTACCGAAGTTTCGTGAACATTTTGATAAAAGAAACTCATAAACGGACTGTTGATTACGAACGGAACAATGCCATCGGCTTCGTATTGAAAAGCTTTCAAGCCACCAATCCAAATCATCACAATAGCGATTGCAATTCGAAGAAAATGAACAAATTTTTGAGAAGAATTCGCGAAAAATAAAAGAAAGTGATTCATAATATTATATATTTAAATCACAAATTTACAGCCAATTAATCTTCAAATGAATGGACAAAAAAGGTTATTCAATGGATTTTTTAGCTACAATTGATACTCCAACTTGTTCTCGAAAAGTTTTTGGTGAAACACCTACTTCTTTTTTAAAATAACGGCTAAAATAAAATTCATCTTCAAAACCTAAATCACGAGCAATTTCTTTGATGCTTTTATAGGTGAGATGAATTTCTTTTTTTGCTTCTAAAATCAATCTTTCTTGAATTAATTTTGAAGGAGTTTTTCCATAATTTTTCTTGATTTTTTTACTAAATGCATCTACAGATAAATGATAATAATCGGCATAGTACGAAACAGATTTTTCGTTAATAAAACTATTCTCTAGAAGATTATAAAAGTTTAACGAATCGGTTATTTTGGTAGAATTTGTTTCGTTCTGAATTTGTTTTTCTCGACTACTCAAAGCCAAAATGAGTTGCAAATAGGTTTTAGAAACTGCGACATTGTATGAAAGTTCGAGGTTTTGTAAAGATTTAAACTTATCAATAATCCATTGAATTTCTTCATATATAGGATCAGAAACTCTAACAAAAGGTGTTTCGTAAATAGAATTGAACAAAATTCCATTACAAGCAACTTCCTTTTTGTGGTATTCGATGCAATAAAAATCCCCATGAAATTTAAGAATTTTTACATCCGTAAAAGCTGTTTTTTTCCATTGCAACAATTGGTATGGCGAAAGAAAAATCAAGGTTTTTCCTGTAGTTGAATATTCATTAAAATCAATTGAAAAATTAGCCATTCCATCCATGATCACAATAAAATAATAAGGAGAAGAAATATCTTTTTTGTTAAAATTTTCTGGATCAAACAATTGCAAATCGATATTCAAAATAGAGTTTTTTACGTTTTGATCAAATTTAGTAAGTTTAAAATTAAATCTTCTATAAATAGATTCTTCAAATCAAATCATTTTTTGATTATCGTATATTTATAATTTATTAAATAATTGAAAGTTATGTATTTAATAGTGTTTTTGTTATGTCGTTAATGAAATAAGTACTAATATAATTAAGACTTGTTAAATCTCTGTTTTTGTCCATACAATTATTAAAATCACTGCACTTACAAATAGTCCAACAATTCCACTTATTAGAAACGAAACAAAATAATAAGTACTTTTTTTCGGTTTATTTTGTATAGTATTGACAATAAGTGCAAGGATGGTATATAAGATTCCTGATCCAAAAAATAGCATTAATACGAGAGAGATTAAAGCGCCTTCTATATTTAAGTTTGCAGATGATAGCATATGGTTGTTAGTTTGGATTTGTGATATTCTTCTTAGTAGACAAATCAAATGATTTTTCAGCTACAAGTTTCAATTTCGGAAGTTTTGAACCTGTGCGTTGCGTGACGCGATCTTCATACAGTTCAATTTTAATTACTTTCGCATTTTTCGGAATCGTATATGATTCCATTTTTGAATAATTATATCCTTGTACCGTTGCACCTTCTTTTCCAGCAATATTGACAATTTCTGTAAAATATTTTAATGTGATGGAATCTCCAATTGGTTCAGATTTTTCGAAACGTATTTTTTTAACTTTATTGATAGAAAGTCCACCAGAACTAATATTTCCTTGTAATTGAAAAATTAGTTTATTATCCGATTGATTTTGCATTAAAATAGCATGTTCCAAACGAGCTGTTTGGGGTACGTATCTTGACTGTGAATAGATTCTGCCCGTTTCAGTATTTTGCGCAGTTACTCTGGCAGGAGCCGCTAATATGGTTTCTATTTTCAGTTTGTTTTGTGCTGAACAGCTCAAAAAAGGGAATAACATCAATATATATAATAATTTCATTTTTGATAAATTATTTATGGTAAACTTTTAAAGCTTTGATTTCATACGTTTCTTTATCAAGTGTATTAACTTTAAGAGAAACGTATTTTTGATTGAACTTATCTAAGTAACTATTAGTGTTTTTGTCATATTTGAATGCTTTATTTAATTCAGATTTTGAGATTATACGTGAAAAATCGTTTTGAAAATTGACTTGATCTAGTTTTGAAACTTCATATTTTTTGAATGAAGTTGAATCATAAAAATTATTCTTTTCGAAATATAAATCCAATCCTAATGATTTGTTAGAGAATTTGTAGGTAATAGTATATAGATTGTAATCGTTTCCGCAATATTCTAAAGTATCATTTGTTTGATAATTGTTTTGAATCGAATCTTTCTCGAATGTGATATGTTTTGTTTTACTAAAATTTTCAAAATCTTTTATTGTTGATTGATTTAATTTTAACCCTTCTATTTCCCAATTTTTATCAATTGAAATTTTATCCGTTTCTGTTTGTAGTTTATTACATGATATAATAACTAAAGAAAAAAACAACAGTACTATTTTCATAATTTAAATAATTAGGAGAATCACTTACTAGCTTAGTTAATAATGATTTATTTTTAATAACTATTTATCAAAATTGCAAAAAATAAAGAAGGAAGAGGTCACTACTTTTAGCTAATTTGTAATAAAAAAATCGCTTAAGTAGAGAACTAAGCGATTTTTCAATAGAATGTAGTTAAGGTAATAAGAATTGGTTAGTAATCTTATTTTGGGTTGTTTAGTCGGTTGAAATATAGGTTGTTATTTCTTTTTCAAAATTGATGAAAATTTTAGAATTAAAATATCCCTATTTATAGGTATTTTTTAAGGTTTTGAAATCAATCCATATTCTATGGCTGATGTGATTGCCGAACTTAAATTTGATGTTTTAAATTTTTCGATCAAATTCTTACGATGGCTGTCAACTGTATGTGTACTGATAAATAATTTATCTGCAATTTGTTGTGTTGTTAATCCTTGCGCAGCTTCAATTAAAACCTCTTTTTCGCGACGTGTCAATTTCGGGATCGTATTCAAACCATCTTTTTCTTTTTTGCTCATCACACTTTTGGTTTGCGAACAAAGAAATTTCTTTCCATCAAAAATAGAATTAATTCCTTCTAATATTTCATCAACAGAAGCGTTTTTCTGAATATAACCAGATGCACCTTCTTCCAAACAACTATTAATCACAGCGTATTCATTGTGCACGCTCAACATAATAATGTGCATTTCAGGATATTTTTTCTTGAAAGGTTTAATCAATTCAATACTATTAGTGTCCGATAAATTGATATCTAATAAAAGAATATCAATTTCTGTGGTTTTTAAAGCTTCTTGTAATTGTTGAGCCGAAGCATAACAATCGACCACTTGTAAATTTGGTTGATTACTCAAAATATTTCGCAAACCTTCTAATAATAATGGATGGTCGTCTGTGATTGCTATTTTTATCATAAGTTATATTTTAGGAAATTGGAACTCTATACTTGTTCCTAAATCGATTTCTGAATGTATATTTAATTGTCCTTTTAAAAATTGGACACGCGACTGAATATTATGTAAACCTGCTGATTGCGTTAGTTTTGTATTATTCATATCAAAACCTTTCCCGTCATCTTCTACAGTGACAGAATAATTGTTTTCATCTTCAACAAATTGAATGATAATTTGTGTTGCATGTGCATGTTTAATGGCATTATTTACTAATTCTTGAATGATACGATAGACCAATAATTGATGCTCTTTGTCAAGTGAATTCGTATAGCTCAAAAATTGAACATCAATATCCAATTGTTCATTCGACATTCGGATTGCATATTCTTTTAAGGCTTCTTCCAAACCATATTTCAACAACAAATCTGGCATTAAATTATGAGCTACGCGACGTAATTCATCAACAGCTCCATCTAATTGTTGAATAGATTTTGCCATGTCCTTTTTAGAATGATCGTCAATTTTATCGTTTAAATGAGTGAGCTGAATTTTTGTTCCAGAAAGTAAACCGCCCAAACCATCGTGTAAATCACGTGCAAGACGAGCTCGTTCTTGTTCTTCACCATTAAGAAGAGCCGTTAAAGTGGATATTTTAGAATTTTGACGTTCTTGTTCGATTTCCAACTTGTATAATTCTTCACGTTGCTTTAGATGTTTGTTACGTTGTTTTAAAGCATAAAGCAATAATCCAAGTAAAGCAATAAAGAAGATGATAGAGAAAATGTAATATTTGTTTAATTTATTCTTGAAATTAAGTTCGGTGATATAATTAACCAATTCATCTTTTCTATTTTTATTTTCGAGTTTAGAAAGCCTTAAATTTTGTTCAGAAATCGTTAATTCTTGAGAACGTTTATCAGATTCTAATCTGGTTAATTTTAATTGCTTACGTTGAAATTCTTCACTTAATCTAGAATTTTCTAATTCTTGTTCTTGTTGAATTCCTAATGAATGCATCAGTTGAATTTGTTGTTCTTTTTTCTCGGCTTCTAATTGCAAACGAATCATTTGTTGTTGTTGACGTTCTTTATCAAACTGAGCTTCCAAACGTTTACTGATTTGCGCTTGCTCGTTATCATAAATTTCTTTGTAAGTGGAAGTGTACAATTTATAATAACGCAAGGCTTCTTTGTAATTTCCTTCACGATCTTCAATATCAGATAAACTCAAATACAGCGAAAGTAGAATATTCTTGTCTGGAATTGTATTTTCATGAACTTTTATAAGCGAATTAAGTAAATAGTTTTTTGCAGTAGAAACTTCATTATTTTGCAAAGATAATTCTGCTAAAATACCATTGGCGGCGGCAACGTGATCGGATTGATTATTTTGTTCTCCAATCTCTTTTGCCAAATAAGCATATTTGATAACTTTTCCTTGATAGTTTTTGGGATAAAATTGAAGATATAAATTGGCTAGATTAATAGCTACAAACGACAAGTCTGTTGCGGTAGCCATTTCATTTTTGTTTTTATAATACGTATTTATGGCGTTAGTATAATATTTTTCGGCTAAATCTCGTACTAAAATATTTTTCTCGTTTTGCATAAATTTTTGCTCATACATGTATCCAATCGACATATAAGAAGCAAAAATTAAATTAGGATTATTTTGTTTAAGTGCTACTTCTAGAGCAAGTTTGCTGTATTTTTCTTGTAATTCATAATCATCCCATCTCGAATAAATTCCAGTCAATTCGTTATAAATAGAACTCATTCGTGTAAGAACAGTTGGCGTAACAGTAGCTTTATCTAGAAATTTAAGACCATCAATAAAGTTTTTTACAGCCTTAGAGTCTTCATTGTTTCTTAAATTCAACCATCCTTCGCAATATTTAACATATCCTTTTGTTGAATAATCAGTTGTGCGTCCGCTGTAATAAATTGCTTTTTGCAAATTATAATTTGTTGCACTCAAATTATCATCAATACGATTATTCATTGCAGAAACAGCATGTAAATATGCAGCATATTTTCCGTCACTCAGTTTTTCGGCGCTAGAAATATTTTGTTTCAAAACAGCGAAAGCTTTTTCTTTTTGATTATTAAACAATAAAGCTTGCGCATATTTTCCTGTTATTTCGTATCGTTCAATAGAATTAGGAGCTGTTTTATTATATTGATTCTCAAAATTAATCAGTACTTCTTGTGCATTAGAAATTCCACTAATAGCAAATAAAATGATGACTATAAGTTGGAAAAAATGAATTTTTAAAGCACTGTTACTTTTTAACATATTGTGATGTTGAGTTTATTTGAGCTAATATAATGTCTTTTGTAGAATCAAAGAAACTAAAACAATCCGCAGACTGTTTTAGTTTACACATAAGTTGAGGTAGGTTGAGGTATAGGTTATTGTTATTTCTTAAAATTAATATGAATGTTAAAGAATTCACCCTTTTGAAGAATTCCGTCTAAATTTCGATCAATAATTAAAGCAATATGTACTTGATCGTTGTCGTAAATATTCCAATCCATTTCAGCGTCGTATTGATAGACACCTTTTAATGTCCATTTGTAGATATCCCAATTTCCTGATGTTCCAATTTTATCCACACGTTTTTCATTATTTGAAACATAATATAAATATTGATGTCCATCATACGATAAAAACGGATAATATATGACTTGGTTTTTCTCTGCAGCAAAACCACTACCAGATTCAAAATATGGAATGCTTTCTATTTTTATTCCTTCTTGAAAATTAACATCAGCCGAACTATCAGTTACTAATGCTTGTGCAGCATAAAACAGATTTTTCTTCTCTTGATAAGGTTTATTTAGATATTCAATACTAAATTCTTCAGGACGAAGCGTAATTATTTGATCAGCTTCATTAATAGTATATGTTTTATTTCCTTGTTTTATTATAAGATTGTTAGTTGTATATTCTTGTGCATTTCCAAAAGAAGCCAAAAGACTACAAACCATTAGAACCATTATTTTTTTCATCTACTTTTCTATTTTGATAGTGCTAAATTATCTCGAAAATTCTTCAAAAAACTCACTATAATTATTGAATTTACTAGATTAAATGGTAAATGAAAGTAATAACGAATTTAGTTTAACTAATGGTACAAGAATAACAACTGTGTACAAATATCAAAAAGTAGATGAAAATACGCTGGAGCTGATAGAATATCGTGATAAAAATAATGATGGAAAAGAAGATAAAGTCTTAAATTATTATGAACGTAAATAACGCAAAAAGACAACTTAATTAGTTGTCTTTTTATTANNAAAACAATATAATTCCCTGCTAATTTATCTTTGTCAATATCAAACAAATGCAATTCAATTTCTTGTTGAATTTTCTTTAAATCTTTAATTGGTATTAATATCGAAGTCTGAAAAATAACTTCTGGTAATTGAGAATCTTCTAAATAATCAATGAAAACTAAATCTCCAACATCTAAATCATTTTCATTTTTAATTTTCTGAATTGCAAAATCTAATTTTGAATACTTCATAGAAGAATATTTTGTTTGATATAAACCAAAATCTCGATTATAACTAATTGTTTTATTATTTATAATAATATTCTCTTTTCCATAAATATTCCACAGAAAATATCGAATAATAAAATAGAAAATAAGGAAGCTGATTATAGAAATTGGAACAATGAAATTTTGTGGATCCGAATCAATTATTGTGATTAAACTAATCGGAATTGAAATCATCAATAAAATGCAAAAGAACAAAAAGAATTTTCTCCTTTTAGAAGGATTAATTTCTAAAGTGACGTACAAGTTAATGTTATCTTTTGCTATTTTATATTGATTTATCATCTATTCAATTCTTTTATCCTTGCTTTGTTTCTTCCGTCCAAAAGTGACGCAACAGCCCAAATTGCTGCGGGCAACCATCCAATTAAGGTGATTTGTAAGATTAAGCAAATAACGCCTTGTATTATTTTTCCTCTTAAAATGAATGATAACCAAGGTAGGAGTACGGCTAATATGATCTTTGTGTTGTATTTATTGAATTAATTATTTCGTTGTAATGTAAAATTGAAACTTTATTTGATGTTGAATGCAAATCATTTTCAATAAGTGATTGTGCAACTTTTTCAGCTTCAATTGATTTATATTTAGATAGGCTTCCTCGCAAAAAGAAATTAATTAAAGGAAAAACTTTTGCACTTATATTCTCAGCCAAACGATATTCCGCTCGATTACCAATTAACAAAGATGGACGATATAAGAATAATTGTTTGATAGTATTCTTTTGCAAAGTTTTTTCGGCTTCGCCTTTCATTTTTAAATAAAAATTAGACGAGTTCGCATTTGCACCAACTGCCGAAATATAATGAAACTTAGTTAATCCTTTTTGATTCCCAAGCTTTGCAAATTGATTCGGAATATCGACTTCAATTTTATGATAAGCATCTAAATCAGGCGTCTTTTTTCGAGTTGTTCCCAAGCACGAAAAAATAGAATCTATTTGCTCAATTTCATCTAAATTAATTTCTGAATTGAAATCAGTTACGATTTCAATTAAATTTGGATCATTGATTTGTTGAGGTTTTCGAACAATTGTGACAATAGTAGAATAATCAGGATGATTGAATAACTTTTTTAAGAGAAGAGAACCAATTAAACCTGAGCTTCCTAAAACCAATGCAGTTTTACTCATTGTCTAAATTTTCATTAACAACCAATACCACGCACCATTTACATCACCTTGTTCCAAAAGTTTTGCTGCAACTTGATGACGTACTTCTGCAGATTTAAATTTCTGAATATCTAATCGTTCTGTCAATTGCTCTTTGAAATTACGAATCATTTCATTAGTTGGTAATTTTTCCACATTTCCTAATTGACCTAAATTGTTACTAGTTAAATAATTAGAATGCTTTACTTCATCTGGAAGTTGATCTATTCCCAAACCAATTGTACGCGTAGGTTTTTCGACTTCGAAGATAGATTCTGGAATAACTCGGCAATAATAATCGCCTCCCATGCGAGCAACTAAATCCAAATCATAAGGCGAAACTTTATCATTTTCATCCAATAAATCCTCTTGCACATGCATGCGCACAATTTCAGCAATCACCAAATTAGCTGCACCTGGTTGATCTGTAACAGAAATTACTTCACGCACTTTACATTCAAACTGAATCGGAGATTCTGCTACACGAGGCGGTTTTACCAACTCTGAAGGTAATTCTGTAAAGCCAGCTTTTACAAATTCATTTACACCTTTTGGATATTCCACACTTGCTAACGATTGTTGCTGAACCATGTTATAATTGACAATATTAATCACACATTCTGGGTGTTCCCAAATGTTTTCTAATGTATGTTTTGTCGATCCATCTCTCATTTTTCGAAGTGGTGAAAACACGCAAATAGGTGGATTTTGTCCCATCATATTGAAGAATGAAAATGGACTCAAATTCACATTCCCATCTTTATCTACCGTACTTGCAAAGCAAATAGGGCGTGGAGAAATGGCGTGTTTGAAAATGTCATCAAATTGACTTGTATTTGGCTCAAAAGATTTTGTATGTTGCATAAGTTGAGTTTATTGGGTATAAAGATGAACAGAATTTACTAATTTTCCTAATCCTGTAACAGACATTTCGATGGTATCATTTGGTTGTAACCATTGTTCTTGATAAGCTGGATTCTGACGTTTCCCAGTGCCATTCAATTCAAGAAAACAACCTGTACCAACAGTTCCAGATCCTATAATATCGCCAGGATAAAGTTTTACACCGTACGAAATACGTTCAATAATTTCCGCGAAAGTCCAATGCATATCTTTGAAATTTCCACGAGAAACTTCGATATTATTAACAGAACAAGACATTTCTAAATCATAGCAATTTCCAATATGTCCTTCTTTAGGCTCAACTTTATATTTTTCGATTTCGGTTGGAGTGACTAGATATGGACCAAACATAGAAGCAAAGTCTTTTCCTTTTGCTGGACCAAGATTCAGTTTCATTTCTTCCATTTGTAATGCACGTGCACTCAAATCATTTAAAACCATAAAACCACCAATATATTCGTCCGCATTTTCTGCTTTGATATTGATGCCTTCTTTTTTGATGACAATAGCCACCTCAAGTTCAAAATCCATTCGATCGAAATGTTTTTCCATTGCATAAACTTTTCCTAGACCTTGAATAGCTTGATGATTAGAAAAATAAAATACAGGAAATTGATCAAACTCAGGAATCATATCCAAACCTCTGTTTAAGCGAGAAGTTTCTACATGTTGTCGAAATGCATACGCATCTCTAAAACTTGCTGGATGAGGTATTGGTGCTAAAATTTGTGGTTCTTTTACCACCGTATTTTTATATTCACCACGTGAAATTTCGTGTGTAATCTGTTGACAGATTAATAGTGAAAACTCGTCATCTGCTAAGATTTCGATTAGAGTAGAAGGTAAGTTGTGATTAATTTTTGTCAAATCATAGATAGCATCTTGCCAAACAAGACCTACTTTTTCTTGCTGATTTTCTAAGAAAGTAACGAATTTCATTATTTGTTGTTTGAAATGTGAAGATACGAAGATGATTTTAATGTTGAGGTAATTTGTATCATTAAAGATTTTAAAAATCATACGGGCTAAAATATTTTTAACGTTATCCGTTGTGCATTTTGATAATTTTA
>NZ_DKHL01000036.1:0-59508 GCF_002453775.1 Empedobacter sp. UBA6745 | reverse complement strand
ATTATTTTGTTTTGGGTTGAGATTCTTTCGTCAATAAGATCAATAAAAGAAACTATTTTTTGTTGTTCTTGAACTTCCGGGAAATTAATTTTAATTCCTTTAATAATACCAGCACTTAAATTTTCTTGGCCTCCTTGATTACTTAAATCTCTTATCTCATCATATCTTTTTGTGAGATTTTGAAAAGCAAAAAGGGGATTGAGAACGTCATTATTTGTTGTTATTGCCCCACAAGCTTGATTTGTTGTCGCTTCAATATTTAATATTGCAACTTTACCTCTCGTTTTTCCTTGACCATACATGGCTATCAGTAAAGTACCTTTTGGAAATAGTTTTGCTGATGAATTAGTAAGCCCTTCTTCTGTTATATATTCGTCTACTTTCTCGATAAAGTTGAAATCAATTAAACTCGTAGAAACCCAAGGAATGTTGCCATTCCAGTAGGAAGAGGTAGATCTATTTGGAGTTCCACCTGAGGAAACAATTGCTACTTCCCCCAATTTCCTCGTTTTCCATTCGTCAGTAAACCCCGGAAATCTCAAATTTGGAACATTATCTACTTTTAATTTTTTATTTGTCATCTCGATAATTTAATTTTCGTTAGTAAAAACATTAAGGATAAAAAAATTAAAAAACAAGTCCTAATTCTTTGAAATACACATCAATTTCTTGATCCAACTCCGCTCGTTTAGCTTCCAAAGATTTGATTTCTTGCATTACTGCGTGAATATCAATTTCCTCTTCCTCTTCAAAAGTATCCACATAACGAGGAATATTAAGATTATAATCATTCTCGGCTACTTCTTGCAAAGTAGCTAAATGACTGTATTTCTCAATAGAAGTTCGGTTGCGATAGGTTTCTACAATTTTATCAATATGCTCATCACGAAGCATATTTTGGTTTTTCACTTTTTCAAAATCTTTGCTCGCATCAATAAACAAAATGTGATCTGGATCCTCCTTACACTTTTTGAAAACCAGAATACAAGTCGGAATACTCGTTCCGTAAAAAATATTGGCAGGCAAACCAATAACGGTATCCAAATAATTTTTCTGTTCGATCAGATATTTTCGAATATGCAATTCAGCCGCACCACGAAACAAAACGCCATGTGGCAATACAATCGCCATCGTTCCATTTTCTGCCAAATGATAAATCATGTGTTGTACAAATGCAAAATCAGCTTTACTTGCAGGAGCTAATTTTCCATATTGGCTAAAACGATCATCATTTAAAAATAAAGGATTCGCACTCCAATTTGCCGAGAATGGAGGATTTGCTACAATAGCCTCAAAAGGCATATCGTTTAAATGTTGAGGATTTTCAAGAGTGTCTTCCTGTTTAATATCAAATTTAAGATAATGAACTCCGTGCAAAATCATATTCATTCGAGCAAGATTGTAAGTTGTGCGATTCATTTCTTGTCCGAAGAAATTATTGACATCTTTCACTTCTTTGGCTACACGCAACAACAAAGACCCTGAACCACAAGTAGGATCATAAACCGATTTTAGACGATTTTTACCTGTAGTCACAATTTTTGCAAGTATCTTGGAAACCTCTTGTGGTGTATAAAATTCACCTGCTTTTTTTCCTGCACCACTCGCAAACTGACCAATCAAATATTCGTACGCATCACCTAAGACATCTAATTCTGTATCATTTAGTTTAAAATCAATTTCATCTAAATGAACCAAAACTTTTACGATGATTTCATTTCTTGCCTCGGCAGTTTTACCCAATTTGGTACTGTTGAGATCCATATCTTCAAACAAGTTATCAAAGTCTTCTTCACTTTGAGTACCCATAGTACTTAATTGGATATTTGTCAAGATTTTTTGTAAATCTTCAAGAATAAATGTATCTGTATCACTATTTCCTCGTCGCGCAATTTCACTAAAAAGTTCAGAAGGTTTTAGAAAATAACCTAAAGTTTCTAAAGCTTCTTCTCTTACTGCATCGATGTATGCTTGACCTTCAGATGTATTTTCATTAATATCTATGAACTTAATTTTGTCTTCTTCTAAAATAGAATTGGCATAAATCTCCATTTTTTCTGCCAAATATTTGTAAAAAATAAATCCCAAAATATAATCTCGGAATTCATCAGCATTCATTTTACCACGTAGCGTATTCGCAATATTCCAAAGCTGTTGCTCTAATATTTTCTTTTGTTCTTCTGACATTTTAAATGAAATTTATGATTGAGGATTTATAGTCTCAAAAAGTAACCGCTAAAATAAGAAACAATAAAAGAAATTAAAAATATTTAAAATAAAGAAAAAATATAATAAAATGAAGAAAAACAAATAATAAGTAATAAAAAATGGTACTCTTTGTCTTCCAAAGGTACCATTTGTCTTTGCGGAGAGTGAGGGATTCGAACCCCCGGAGGTGTGACCCTCAACAGTTTTCAAGACTGCCGCATTCGACCACTCTGCCAACTCTCCAATAACGCAGTCTATTGCGGTATTGCGAGTGCAAATATAGAACGCTTTTTCGTTTTTCCAAACTCTAAAAACAATTATTTTTAAAATAATTTTTAACAAAATGATTCTCAATAGAATATTTTTTATTCTTTTTTTTGAAAAGAGTCATTTATATCTTTGTTGTAATTAATTTTAGTTATGATTAGAAGAATTGAAGAAGTAGTTTTTCCGAGATTGAGAGAGTTTAGGAAAGTTGAGTACTAAACACACACGATTTTTTAGCACAAGAAGATTTCGAATATTATAAAGAAAATTTACCAAATTATTTTCCGCATGTTACTTTATTTGGTTACGAGATTGAGAATAAATTGGTAGGATTTGTAGGTGTTGCAACACAAAATCTTGAAATGTTATTTATTCACAATGATTTTCGACGAAAAGGAGTAGGGAAGGTGTTGTTGGATTTTTCTATTCAAGAATTGAATGTAAAATCTGTCGATGTGAATGAACAAAATCAGCAAGCGATTGATTTTTATCTGAGTCAATGTTTTAAGTTTATTTCTCGTTCTGAAAAAGATAGTGAAGGAAAAGCTTATCCTATTTTGCATTTGAGTTTATAATTTCGGGAGAGTAACTTAACTTTGCAAATCATTTTTTAGCCATGCATTCATCAACAGAATTATCATCAACTCAAAAAAATCGCATTCGTTTAGCTGTTTCGCTTTTCTTTTTTTCGCAAGGTTTAGCCTTTTCTTCATGGGCAAGTCTTATTCCGACAATCAAATCAGATTTAGGAATTTCAGAAGGACAATTAGGAACTTTGTTGCTATTAATGCCGATTGGCCAATTATGTACAATGGCACTTTCAGGAAAATTAGTAGCAAAATTTGGAAGTAAAAATGTCTTGCGAATTGTTGTTTTAATTTATCCTTTCATTCTTTGTTGTATTGGTTTAGCTCAGAACTTTTATCAATTGGGAGCTGTATTATTTTTCTTTGGAGTAATCGGAAATATGTGCAATATTTCGGTGAATACGCAAGGGGTTGAAGTGGAAAAAATATACGGTAAATCAATTATGTCATCTTTTCATGGTGCGTGGAGTATAGCTGGTTTTACAGGTGCTTTGATTGGATTATTGATGATGAATTTGCATGTGAATACATTCTATCATTTTGTGATTATTTATGGCTTAATCATTTTGAGTTGGTTCATTAATAAAAAATATTTAGTCGATTCTACGCCAGCTCCAACAAAGGAAAAGAAATCTATTTTTTCTAAACCAGATACAGTTTTGGTTCAATTGGGAATTATTGGTTTTTTGAGCATGGCAACAGAAGGTGCGATGTTCGATTGGAGTGGTGTTTATTTTCAAGATATTGTAAAAGCGCCGCAGAATTTGGTTGTCGTTGGTTATGCATCGTTTATGGTGATGATGGCGACAGGACGTTTTGTTGGTGATTATTTTATCAGTAAATATGGTAAACAACGCGTGATGCAAATTAGTGGAATTTTGATGTTTTCTGGTTTGATGCTTTCGGTATTTTTTCCTCAATTTATTGTGTGTACAATTGCATTTATGATGGTTGGATTGGGCGTTGCGTGTAATGTGCCAACGGTTTATAGTGTAGCAGGAAAAAACAAAAATGTAAATCCAGGTGTTGCATTGGCAATGGTTTCGAGTATCTCTTTTTTAGGATTTTTAATGGGACCACCACTGATTGGTTATATTGCTGAAGCTTTTGATTTGAGATATTCTTATGCGTTATTTGCTTGCTTTGGATTGATTATGGTTTTTATGGTTGGTAGAATGAAAATCTTTAAAAACATTAATAACTAATTTATAGCTTTTCAAAAAAAAAGTAATGATTAACTTGTAAGAAGTATACATAATTATAAATTTGCCTTTTTAATTATTATGAAACAAATATGTTTCGAATTTTAGTAAACAATAAGTTTTTTAACGTAATCCTTTCAATATCGTACACATTAGCTATTATAGCATTATTGGTAATGTTTGGATTTGGATTTCCTGTTGAGTATAAACTTTATATAAACATTTTTTTTATCATTCTACTATCTGTCGGAATTTTAAGAACAATACTTAAATATGTTTATTTTAAAGAAAAAATTATTCCGCGAGTCATCATTTTTGATATAGTAAGTATACTATTTATTCTTTATTGCATTAAAATGCAAATAACCGATTATAGTTGGTTTTTTGTCAGCAAATATTTGCAATTTGCTATTGTTTTAAAATTAGTAAGAGAAATTGCTACGCCTAATTTTACATTCAAGCGATCAGTTATTACGCCGCCGCAACTATTTATTTTCAGTTTTTTCATTTTAGTTTTTGGCGGAGCGTGTTTATTGATGTTACCAAAAGCAACTTATCATCCAATTTCTTTTCTAGATGCATTGTTCACGTCTACAAGCGCCGTTTGTGTAACGGGTTTAACGTCTGTTGATACCTATGTCACGTACACGCCAGTTGGTCATTTTATTTTGATGTTACTCATTCAGGCAGGAGGTTTAGGAATTTTGACTTTTGCCGGATATATTGCTTATTTTTTCAAAGGAAATAGCTCTTATGAGAATCAAATTGCCTTGGGAAGTATTGCGAATAATGACTCTTTGAGTGAAGTTTTTTCGTTTGTAAAAAAGATTATTTATTTAACTTTTGGAATCGAATTAGTAGGTGCGGCTTTAATTTATATTTCGATTGCACCATATAATATTAGTATTGTAGACAAATTATTTTTCAGTATTTTTCATTCGGTTTCGGCTTTTTGTAACGCTGGTTTTTCGACTTTGCCCAACGGTTTGATGAACAAAGGATTTGTACACAATTATGGTTTTCAGTCAGTTCTAATCACATTGATATTCTTAGGAGGAATAGGTTTTCCTATCTTGATTAATATTTTGCGTTATGTGGATTATTTAATTCGAAAATTAATCTCAAAAATTATTCACAACAAGAATAATCGTAAGAATTGGGTGTTTTCCTTAAGTTCTAAATTAAATTTAATAACTTCATTAGTCATATTAATTATTTCTACGATCATTTTATTCTTCGAAGAATATTATTCTACATTAGGTCAACATCATGGTTTTGGTAAATTTATTTCGGCTTTATTTGTCGCAATGACGCCTCGTACAGCAGGTTTTAATAATATCGATTTTTCTCATTTACAATTCTCATCTATCCTTTTGGTTATTTTATTGATGTGGATTGGAGCTTCGCCAGCTTCGACAGGAGGTGGAATCAAAACGAGTACTTTTGCTATTGCAATTCTTAATTTTATTAATATTGCACGCGGAAAAAATAAAATCGAAATTTACAAAAGAGAATTAAGCCCTATCAATGTACAAAAAGCTTTTGCTACAATGACCTTATCTTTTTTAGTCATTGGAATAGGAATATTTTTAATAACAAAATTTGATAATCATTTACATCTTATTGATGTTGCATTCGAAGCTTTTTCAGCTTATTCTACTGTTGGTTTATCATTAAATTTAACACCTACATTATCAGATCCAAGTAAAATTGTTGTCATTACAATGATGTTTATTGGTCGTGTTTCAATGATTACAATTTTGATGGCTTTTTTTAAGAAAACTGTTTCATCTAATTATCGTTATCCATCAGATGATATTTTAATTTAAAAGAAAATTATGAAAATAATAATTATAGGTTTAGGAAATTTCGGCGCGGCGCTTGGTAAGAAAATGGTAAAGCTTGGTCACGAAATTATCGGTGTTGACAATAATATTCAACGTGTTGAAGCTTTGAAAGATAAGTTATCCTATACCATTTGTTTAGATGCAACAGATGAATTATCAATTAATAAATTACCACTAAATAATACAGATATTGTAATTGTAAGTATTGGGGAAAATGAAGGTGCCAATATTATGGCTACTGCTATTTTTAAAAATAAAAATGTAAAACGTTTGATTAGTCGTTCTATCAATTCTTTACACGAAAATGTTTTGCAAGCAATTGGAGTTACAGAAATTATTCGACCCGAAGCTGAATCTGCAGAACGTTGGACAAAAAAACTAAATGTGAAAGGAGTTGTAGATTCTTTTGAATTAAACAAAGAGTTTAGCATTATAGAGGTTGTAACACCAAATGAATTGGTTGGAAAAACATTTGATGAAATCCAATTCAAAAAGCAACATAATATTTTGGTAATGACAATTATTAAAAACAAAGAAGAAGCTAGTTTTTTAGGTCAATATAAAATTGTTCCAGAAGTACAAGGTTTTCCTACATCAAATACAGTAATTACAAAAGATGATGTATTGGTAATCTATGGAGCAAATCAAGAAATTTATAAATTCTTAAAGAAATTTAATATTCAATAATCTTATTCTTAAACTCTAATACATGTGGTTTATGGAATTTTAAGTAAAAAATAATTCCCATAAAATAACAGACAACATCTAATATATCTGCTGTATAATTCGAAGAAAATTTTGGCATAATAAATTCTAATAAAAGACTCAAAACAAAAGCAGTAATTACCAAATAACTTGTTGGATAAACATAAACTTGATTGTTGTATTTAATTTTCGAAATGATATAACTTCCTAAGTGCGTCATAGCAGGTACCGCAAAAATATCAGTTAAATAATGGTTGAGATACTCAATTTCTATGGAATAAATTCGGGTAAGTTTGATAAAAATCCAACTCAGAATATAAAAACTAAAATAAGTATCAAACAATTTCATTTTTTAGACAACAACAAGTATTATTAACACACAAAAAGCCCCAAGAATCATCAAAAATAGGAAGAAAGCATCGTCTATTAATTTTTGAGAGGCACTTCGTTTATCTTTTTTTTCTTTCATATGCTAACTTTGTGACAAAAGTATTTAATTCATCTCGAATTGCATAAGATGAATGTCATTGTAAAGTTTTTAAAATTGGATAGATTGAATCTTTAAAATATTTTCATAACTTTAAAACAGTAAATGATTGATAATGAAAATACTTTTATTCTTTCTTTTTCCAATTGCTCTTTTTGCGCAAGAAGTTGCTCAGAATGATAATCTTAAAAATAAATTGTTGATGAATTTTGCTCAACAATCTGGTTATTTTGATTTTAAGTATTCGCAAGATTTATCGCTTGAAAAGAATAATGAATTAATCTTGGATAATGTGAAGAATTATATTAATCAGCCAACAAGTATTTCTCCTTTAAAACCTGTTGTAGAAAGAATTTCTTACGAATATGATGATTCAAAAACATACGGACAAAACTTATTTAGAAGTACTGTACACGAATTGTTTTTTAGTAAACCACTGAAATTAGGTAAATAAAAAAAGCCCAATCCTTGAATTGAGCTTTAAAATACTATAAAAATATATAAAAATTCTGAGCTTAGAATTTTATATCCTCTGTTGTTGCGATTAAATCTTGAATTGTTTCGCGACGACGAATTAAATAATCTTTGTCGTCAATTAACAAGACTTCCGCAGGTTTGAAACGCGAATTGTAATTCGAAGCCATCGAGAAACAATATGCTCCTGCATTGTGGAAACACAACACATCTCCTTCGCTAATTTCATTTATTTTACGATTCGATCCAAACGTATCTGTTTCACAAATATATCCCACAACTGTGTAATAACGGCTACGACCTTCTGGATTTGAAATATTTTCAATTTCGTGATGAGCACTATAAAACATTGGACGAATTAAATGGTTGAAACCTGTATCAATTCCTGCAAAAACAGTAGAAGTTGTTTGTTTCACAACATTTACAGTTGCTAAGAAAGATCCTGCTTCAGAAACCATATATTTTCCTGGCTCGAACATTAATGTCAAAGGTTTTCCGTACGCTTTTTCGAACTCATTGAAACGAGCTGATAAACGCTCTCCTAAATATTCAATATCTGTTTCGTCTGCGCCTGGATAGTAAGGAACTTTAAATCCTGATCCAAAATCGATGTAAGATAAATTCTTGAATTCTGCTGCAACTTCAAATAAAATTTCAGCTCCTTGTAAGAAAACATCAATATCTAAAATATCAGAACCTGTATGCATGTGAACACCATCCAAATGTAAACCTGTATTTTCTACAACACGTTTGATATGTGGTAATTGGTGAATAGAAATTCCGAATTTTGAATCAATATGTCCAACCGAAATATTTGCATTTCCACCTGCCATAATATGTGGATTAATACGCACACAAACTGGATATTTAGGAAAATCTTGACCAAATGTTTCTAAAACAGAAAGGTTATCGATATTGATGCGAACACCTAAATCAATTGCTTTTTTAATTTCAGCATACGAAACACCATTTGGCGTATAAATGATTTCTTTAGGCTTGAAACCCGCCATTAATCCCAATTCTACTTCTTGAATAGAAACCGTATCCAATCCTGAACCAAGTGATTTGAAATACTTTAAAAGATTAAGATTTGTGTTCGCCTTACATGCATAATTTAACTTTAAACGTTTGACTGTAGAAAATGCATTTGTCATCTTTTCATATTGCGATCTAATTTTGTTCGCATCATATACATACAAGGGCGCACCATATTTTTGCACCAATTCCAATAGACGTTCTCTATTCAGTTCCATTTTGTTTATTTTTTTGTTTAAAGTTAAATTTCAGTTGCCAAAATTACGGAATACAAATGGTTTTCTGAAGATAATTCAGAATAAACTTATTATAAATCAATAATTTCGAATATTGTTTAAAGATTTAAAAAATATTTCGAATATTATTCGGTAATAAATGTTTTAATCCCTCCACCATTCTTTGAAGTGAAAGACAGAATCGTTCAAATTTAGTGGTTCACCAATCATAGGCGTCAAAATATCGAGCTTATTTTGCTTACCATTCTCTATAATTTTTTCCAAAGGTTCGTCCCAAGCATGTTTTGCCAAAGCAAATTTTGCAGCATGTACAGGAATAATATGTTTAGCTTTTAAATCGGTAATGATCGCAGGTAAATCTGTTGGTAAAGCATGAATGTATTTCCAAGCATCGTTGTATTGTCCATTTTCTAGAATCGCAAAATCAAACGGACCATATTTTTCTCCAATTTCTTTGAAATGCGTATCATAACCGCTATCACCACCTAAAAATATTTTTTGCGTAGGTGTTTCCAATACATAAGAAGTCCAAAGTGTTGTATTTCGTTTAAATTTTCTACCAGAAAAATGACGAGCTGGTGTAAAAGTAATTTTTAAGTTATTTTTTAATGAAACGCTTGTGTTCCATTCTTCTTCGATTAATTGTTCTGGTAGATAATTCCACTTCTCGAAATGTGCGCCAACTCCAAGCGGAAGAATCACTTTCTCCACTTTTGGACGTAATTCTTTCACTGTTTCATAATCCAAGTGATCGTAATGATCGTGTGAAATAACCAAATAATCAATCTTTGGGAAATCTTTTGCGTGATACGTATTTGCTCCTTTAAATGCTTTATTGAAAATTGGTAAAGGCGAACCGTAATCACTAAAAACAGGATCGATTAGGAAATTAACACCATCCAATTGAATATAATAAGACGAATGTCCCAACCAAATAAATACATTTTCAGATTTATCAATAGATTTGATATCCGTCTGAATATGCGGAATAGAATCTTTCGGATTGAGTTTTGGATTTTTCGCACCAAAGAAAAAATCCCACATCACTTTTTTGGTATCAAAACCTTCTGCAAATGCAGGTGTGTGATGAATATTTTGAAATTGTCCATTTTTATACAACTTCGATTGTTTCATTCGTTCCAATCGTTTTCCAGTTGCATCAGCACCAAAAGTATCCATTTGTAGAATAGCGAAAGTTGCAATTACAAGAATTACAATCAAACTTAATAGGAAGTAAAGCATTCGTTTAAAAACTTTTCGTTTATTGATTTTTTTCATTAATGATCAAATGTATAAAATTCTTGGATTGCTTTTGAAATAATATATCTTAAGTAAACTGTAACATTTGTAACTTTCATTTTAATTTTGATTTACCAACTTTGTACACGTTTTAGAAAAAATACAAAATGGAATTTATCTTACAACCTTGGCCATGGTATATTGGCGGACCAATAATCGCAATTGTAATGCTTTTATTGATTTATTTCGGAAAAAGTTTTGGATTTTCATCAAATTTCAGAACTATTTGTTCAGCTTTGGGAGGAGGAAAATCATGTGATTTTTTCTCGTTTGATTGGAAAGCTCAAAAATGGAATTTATTATTCTTAGTTGGCGCAGTAATAGGAGGTTTTGTTTCGATACATTTTTTATCAGATAATCAAATACCTGAAATTTCAGAAGCTACAATTGCAAAATTGAATGCAATGGGATTTGAAAGTGCAGGAAAAGCATATTCTCCAACCGAAATTTTTGAAACGATGTCTGTTAAAAATATTGCTTTATTATTTGTTGGTGGATTATTAATTGGTTTTGGAACGCGCTACGCTGGTGGTTGTACATCTGGACATGCGATTTCAGGTTTAAGTGATTTGCAGTTACCTTCATTAATCGCTGTTATCGGCTTTTTTATCGGTGGACTTTTGATGGTTCACGTTTTGTTTCCTTTAATTTTTTAATCTCATGAGAAGTTTAGTTTATATCATATTAGGTGTTATCTTTGGTGTAACCATGTACAAGGCAGAAACGGCCTCTTGGTTTCGCATTTTCGAAATGTTCAATTTTCAATCTTTCCACATGTACGGATTTATTGGTTCGGCTTTGGTTGTAGGTTTGATTGGAATACAATGGATGAAAAAGAAAGAAGTAAAAGATATCGATGGTGAAAAAATTGTGATTCAACCCAAAACGAAATCAATTGCTCGTTATTTGATCGGAGGAATTTTCTTCGGATTAGGTTGGGCTTTAGTTGGCGCTTGTCCTGGACCAATATTTGTGTTATTAGGCGCGGGAGTTTATCCAATTTTAATTACAATTTTAGGTGCATTAATCGGTACCTTTCTTTACGGAAAAATTAGAAACAAAATCCCACATTAAACATGATAAAAGAGAAAATAGAAGCAACTTATCCATATCAATTTGAAGAAGAATTATTGAATGAAATCGATGAATTAGGATCTTTGATAGAATTTAAAGTGAATGATGTGATGATAGATTTGAACCAATTTATCAAAGGAATGCCAATTCTTTTGAGTGGTGCAATCAAGATTATGCGCGAAGATTTTGATGAAGGAGAACTGTTGTTGTATTTTCTCGAAAAAGGTGATACATGTGCTATGACGATGGCGTGTTGTTTGGGTGATAAACAAAGTAAAATACGTGCTGTTGCCGAAACTGATGGAGAATTGGTAATGATTCCGATTGTAAAAATGGACGAATGGTTGGTAAAATATCCATCGTGGAGACGTTTTATTTTTGATAGTTACAATAATAGAATGGAGGAAATGTTGGTAGCGATTGACAATTTAGCTTTTAATGATATGAACGAACGTTTGAAGAAATATCTGTTGGATGTCGCAAGTATCAACAAAGGTAAAGTTGTGGTAAAAACACATCAAGAAATTGCTTATGAGCTCAATACTTCTCGTGTTGTTATTTCTCGTTTATTAAAAGCTTTAGAAAAGGAAGGTTTTCTTCAATTAAACCGAAACGAAATCACGATTAAGTAAGAAATTATTTAAAAAATATATACAAAGGAAGCTCAAGTAGAGAGCTTCCTTTTTTTATTTGAAACAACTTATAGTAGAAAATTTTTCTAAAAATAATATCATTTGTAACAAATGTTACAATCTATTTTGATACGGTCAATTACTTTTGTTTTGTATTTCATAAAACAAATGATTGCCCGTATAGTTTATTTTGGATTATTGCTATTTACTTTTTTTCCTTTTGTAGAGTCGTCTGTGGCGTTACTTTTAGGGATTGGTTATGGTTTAATTTTTCAGAATGAATTTGGGGAAATCTCAAAACGATATTCAAAGAAATTATTGAATATTGCAATCATTGGTTTAGGGTTAGGTTTGAATCTTCACGAGGCAGTTTCGGTAAGTAAAGATGGATTTTTTCTCACTTTTATTTCTGTGTTAAGTGTTTTTACATTAGGATTTGTATTCTACCGATTATTAAAAATCAATAAGAATACATCGCTGCTGATTACTTCGGGAACTGCTATTTGTGGAGGAAGTGCTATTGCTACAATTTCTTCGGTTTTACAACCAAAAGCGAATCAAATTACCATTGCTATGGCAGTTGTGTTTGTATTGAATGCGATTGCGTTAATGGTTTTTCCATTTATCGGACATTATTTTCAGTTATCGCAATATCAATTTGGTTTGTGGTCGGCAATTGCAATTCACGATACAAGTTCTGTTGTCGGTGCTGCTAAACAATACGGTGAGCAAGCTTTGGAAGTTGCAACAACTGTAAAATTGAGCCGAACATTATGGATTTTTCCGTTGGCTTTATTAATTGGTTATTTCAACAAAAAAGAGAACTCTTCTTACAAATTTCCTTATTTTATAATTGGTTTTATAGCAACAATGCTTATCGCTACTTATTTTCCTCAAGGCGAAAAAGTCTATCATATTTTACAAGGAATTTCGAAACAATTAATGGTCGTTGCTTTATTTATGATTGGCTCGTTGATTAACTTACAATCCATCAAACAAGCAGGTTTTAAAACCTTATCATACGGAATTTTACTTTGGATTTTTATCTCCATTTTATCTTTGGTTTTGGTTTTAAATTATTTTTAAAATCTTTATTCTCTCTATTTTAAGTCTGTAACATTGGTTACTGTCGATTGTTTTTTAGCAACTTAACTTTGCTTCAACAAATTAGAAAAGGTTAAACTATAAAAATATTATCATATGTTTTTTCAACACATTTTTGAAAAGTCATTGGCACATTCAAGTTACCTTGTAGGTTGTCAAGCAAAAGGAGAAGCAATTGTAATCGATCCAAAAAGAGATATTGATACATACTTAAAAATAGCAGAAGAAAATAAGCTGAAAATTACGCATATTGCCGAAACACATATTCATGCTGATTATCTTTCTGGTAGTCAAGAGTTGGCTTACGTAACAGGTGCGAAGATGTATTTGTCTGATGAAGGCGGAGAAGATTGGCAATACGATTTTGAACATGTCGGATTAAAAAATGGCGATAAAATAGAAGTTGGAAATCTAATTTTTGAGGTGATGCATACACCAGGTCACACGCCAGAAAGTATTAGTTTTTTGTTGACAGATACGCCTGCGACGAAAGAACCTGTTATGATTTTTACTGGAGATTTTGTTTTTGTAGGAGATATTGGTCGTCCAGATTTATTAGAAGAAGCAGCTGGATTAATTGGTACTAAAGAAGTAGGAGCGAAGCAGATGTTTGAATCCTTGAAAAAATTTCAAGCATTACCAGATTATCTACAAGTTTGGCCAGCACATGGAGCAGGTTCTGCTTGCGGAAAAGCTTTGGGTGCTGTAGCAAGTACGACGGTTGGTTATGAGAAAATCAGAAATTGGGCGTTGCAATTTGATTCGAATGAAAAAGGATTTGTTGATTATTTGTTGGCAGATCAACCCGAAGCGCCAGCTTATTTTGCAATGATGAAAAAGCTGAATAAAACAAAACGTCCTTTATTGATCGAAGTTCCGAAATGGGCTAAATTAACATACATCGAATTTGAAAAAGCGAAAGATTTTGGAATGAAAGTGATTGATGCGCGTATCAAAACAGATTTTTCTCAATTCCATTTACCAGGAACATTAAATATTCAAAACAATAAAACGTTCAATACATGGATGGGTTGGATGGTAAATTATCAAGAACCAATTGTGTTGATTGTAGAAGAGGATGAAGTAGAAGAAATGACGCGAAAATTGATGCGAATTGGTTTGGATAATGTCTATGGTTATATTACTCCAACAGATATGTTGAGTAATTTTAATTCTTTACAATCTTCTATTTTGATCGATGCAGATACAATGGAAAATTACATTGGAAATGATGAGGTTCAGATTTTAGATGTTAGAGGAGAAGCAGAATTTAAAGAAGGTCATATTGAAGGAGCGAAGCATATATTTGTTGGTTATTTACCAAAAAGATACAATGAACTAGATCCAACTAAAAAAATTGCCTTGCATTGTCAAGCTGGAGATCGAGCAACGATTGCACAAAGTTTTTTGGAATCGAAAGGTTTTGAAGTTGAAAATTATAGTGGAGGAATTGCTGACTGGAAATTGAATCAAAAACCATTAGTTAAATAATATGTTTTTTAAAAAGATTTTAAAAATGTTGACATCAAATTCGAATGTAGAAAATTATCTACAAGAAGGTGCTTTATTGTTGGATGTTCGTACAAAAGCAGAGTTTTTGGCGGGACATCATGCAGATGCGGTGAATATTCCGTTGCAAGAATTAGAAGTAAGATTAAAGGAATTACCAAGCAAAAAAATTGTAACAGTTTGTAGAAGTGGAGCTCGTAGTGCGCAAGCAGTAACAATTTTAAATAAAAATGGATTTGATGCAATAAACGGCGGTCCTTGGCAAACAATAAAATAAGTGTAATAATATCTAAATTTTAAAATGGATTTATTGGATAAAATACAAGGAAATAATTATTATTTGATTGATTTTTATGCAAATTGGTGTGCTCCATGTCAATTACAATTTCAGTTTTTAGAAAATTTGAAAGAAAAATTTCCTGATAATGTAGAAATTATAAAAATAGATGTAGATAAAGACAAAGTAAGTACTATTCAATTTGATGCAATGTATCAAGTAAATGGTGTACCAACTTTGATGCTTTTTCATCAAGGAAAGCTACTTTGGAAACATTATGGAGTAAAGTTTGAAGATGATTTACAGGAAATTGTAAAACAATTTTTGATATAAAAAAGACAGTAGTTACTTAATAATTCTTCTTAGATTCAAGTGTAACTACTGTCAAATTATTTCCTTATTCTTACTTTTTCTTCACGTATTTTTTTGGATTTTTTTTGAATTCAACTTTACAGCTTTTACTACAAAAACCATAAATTTTCTTTTGATAAATTGCGGTATCTGTTAAGAATTGTGCGGTATTCATTCCACAAATAGGATCTTTCTCGTTTACAACTTTTACTTTTAGTTTTTGTTGAGCAAAAATTGAAAAAGAGATGATGAAGAATGTTAATGTTAATATTTTTTTCATTGTTATTGATTTTTAGATTGAAATAAATTGTAATTAAAAAAGAAACCTATTCTGTTTTTTACTTCGATTTCTCCTGAATTTAAATCAGAAAGTATAGGTTGAAAATATTCTATACCAAAATTAAACTTTCGAGCAGCTGTTTCTAATCCTAATTTCGCAAATTGAGCTTTTCCCTTAGATTTTGGAATCGTCTCCCCAAATTGTTCATTTTTATAATAAAGTTCGTTTTGAAAACCGANNATTTTAATTCATTGTTAATGAAAAGATGTTGTAATTGAATTAATTGATTCCATTGATCTCCAAATTTGTATTTCTTTTTATTCTCTCCTTTCAAGTTATAGTCTGTTACTAATTGTAAAGTCGAATTCTTATAAGCTAATTGGTAATTTATTGCAAACTGAGTATCCCAACTTCCTGTACCTAATTGAAAACTAGGATTGGTTGTTTCAGCATTTGCTTGATTAAATTTTGCGATTGGAATTTTTAAACCTATTGCAGCACTTAATCCATGTTTTAGCTCATTAGAACTTGTATTTGATTTAATGACTTTAACTATTCCCATCATATTTAAATCTCCAATACCAGAAATAGAAGAAGAGTTTTTACCTTCTTTATTATGAAAATGGTAAGGAATGCTAGCATTGATGTCAATTCTATTATTTATTGGAATTCTTGCCCATAATTGAATGGTATTGAATTGTTGCTTTTGTGTTCTTTTATTAGAAAAAGCATCTTCTTTAGCTTTATAAGATTGATGAAGATAACGAATACCAACGAAATTTGAATTTATAAGATTTTCAATTCCATTTGAGGTTGAAGTCGCAAAACAACCGCAAGCATCACAATCTAATCCTAAATCATATAAATGAGAGATTACAATAGAATCATTATCTGTATGAGCAAATAATGAAATGGGTGTAAATAATATAACGAAAAATAAATTGATATATAATTTCATTTGAATAGATTTAAAATTCTGCATAAGCAGGGTTATTAATAAATGAGTAATCAGTTAATGTTTTTAGAAAAGAGATAATTGCTTTTTTTTCTTCTTCTGTCATAGGAATTCCAATTCGATTATTTTGTTTGAGTTGAGAATCCAAATATTTATCATTTTGTACACCTTCTGAATAAAAATTCAAAACAGCTTCTAAACTATAGAATCGTCCATCGTGCATATAAGGTTTGGTCATTTCAATATTTCTTAAACTTGGAACTCTAAACTTCATAAAATCAGTCGAATCTAATGTGACACGATATAAACCTCCATCTTTGTATTGTTTATTATAATACATTCCTGTATTTCGAAAAGACTCATCTGTAAAAAGTGTTCCTTTATGACAGCTTGAACATTTCTGTTGAAAAAGTTGTAAACCTTTTTTTTCGGTTTCGTTTAAATCTGCCTCTTTCCTTAAATATTGATCATATTTAGAATCTTTTGATACAACTGAAGCCATAAACTGTCCTAATGCGCTGAGAATACGATTTGCATCGATTTTATCATCTCCGAAAGCATTTTTAAACATTTTTCGATAAGAAGAATCTGATGATAATTTCTTAATGATTTCGGGAAAAGTTGTATCCATTTCTTCTTCAGCTGTAATAGGAGAAATTGGTTGTTGAGCTAAATCATGAATAACGCCATCCCACATAAATCGATTTAGAAAAGCCAAATTTTGAATAGCAGGGGCATTTCGAATTCCTAATCGGTCATCAATTCCATGACTAACAGGATGTCCGTGGTGAGTAAAGGCATTTTCTTGAATATGGCAAAAAGCACATGAAATAGTATTATTTCTAGATAATCGACCTTCATAAAATAGTTTTTTTCCTAACTCAACTCCATTTTTAGTTAACGGATATTTATCTGTATCAAATGTTATTTTAGGGAAATAAGAAGGAATTTCTAATTGATAAGGTTCATCAACGATCTGTCCATAATCAATATCATCATCGTTACAACTTAACAAGATGAATAAACTGAAAATAATTGTTATTATTTTATTCATTGTTTGTAGAATTATGCGGTGTTTATAAAACACCGCTATAAACTTTATTGATTTTTTTCGTCGTTATGTACATGATCAACTCGAAACATATTTTGTATGTTTTCTGTTACTAATTGCGCAAAATTGGAAGATCCCATAATATTATTGTTCGACTCATCTAATATCAATTTATGATCACCACTTAAATAAGTATTCAAATTTGCCATAATATGAATAGATGGCTTAATCTTAGAAGTTACTCGTGCAGATGTAGGTAAATCTAATGTTACTTCTCTATATAAATCTTGAACATTATTTTTGTTAATATCTCCCATATTTCCAGTATGAGTTAAGAAGAAAGTGTCTGTAGTAGTTTTGCCATAAAAACCTTCTATTTTAAAGAAAACATAACCAGCAGCCCAAGACCAAGTCATTCCATTTTTCTTTGCTTTTTCCCAAAAAGTAGCTTGTCCAGTCTGGCCTAATAAATAAGCTTTCTGAGAAACACCAAGTCCGAAACGTACTTTTGTATATTTATTTTGAGGAATATTATCCAAATTTAAATAAACGACATTAGCTATTGCAGAATCTTGATTAATAACAAAAGCGCCTTTGTCTGGATCGTTTTTATGATAATCAAATTCATTTCCTTTTTCATCAATTAATGTGATGTTAGAAATGATATATTTTAATGTTGTTAATTTATGTTTTTGTCCGTTTGATGAGGTTTGCGTTGTTTGATCTAAAACAATTCCTCCCAAATTATCAAATCCATTTTCAAACTTTAATTGAATTTTACCTGTTTCAGTTGATTTAATTTCAGAGAAATCATCATCGTTGTTGCAGGAAGTAAATAAAGTAAGTAATGCGATAAATGATAAGTTTAAAAAATATTTGATTGTTTTCATTGTAATAATTGTTTAATTTTTTTGAATAAAAATGCTGTTGGAAAACAATTATTGTTCTCCAATACTGGATATTTGTTCTATTAATTAAACAATTGGAGGTTTTAGATATTTAAAAACCCAATCGATAGAATAGGATGATTGCCAAAAGAATCGATGTTTTATTTTTACAATAAAATCTTGAATAAATGGAATATCTAAGTATTCGAAATGTATATAAATTTCTGCAAATCGAATATTCTTTACTAAAACCGAATCAGATTCTTGTTCTGTTTCTTTTAGTTGCTTCGATAAATAACACTTTCCATTACATTGCATTTCTGGTCGCTCTTTATTGATACAATATTTATCAATAATCTTCTCCTGAGTACTAATGAATACAGTAAAAGGAATTAATGATCGAAAACCAATTAAAAGCACGAACAATGCAATCAATAAACAATTGAAACTTTTGACAAATCTTATATGAAATGTCAACTTGATTAAATGTTAATGAGATAATAATTTGATAAATATGGGCTATTTATCAAATAGGAGGCTGAAGTTGTTGATCTAATTGATATTGAGTCTCGAAAGCTAATTCGAAAGTCGATATTTTTTCAATAGATTTTGTAAAGTTAGATGTATTAATTTCGAAGGTAGGTTGATAGATAAAATAATCAATTGTGCGTAAAGAAACTTGAATTTTATTATCATCATTTTGTTCATCACTAACAGTCTTGGAAATCTGTTCTTTCAGATAACAAACGCCATTACACAATAATTCTGGACGTTCTATATTAACACAATATTCTTTAGAAATCTTATCATAATTCACTAAATAGTCAATAACTGGTAGCAATGGTCTACAAGTTATTAGAACAACAGTTAGTATGAAAAGGTAAGATTTCAATTCCTTAAAATTTTTATAAAATTAGACAGTTTTTATTTATTTTGAAAATGAAGATTATCAGTTTTTTCAGAAATTAAATTTAAGTTACTTTTTATTGAAATGACATTAATGAAATAATCTTAAAAGGTTTATATTTTTTAGATTGAGAAAGATATCGTAACTTTGAATTAATCATTTTAGGATCAATTTATGGCAAATTTTATCGACATCTATAGAAGAAACAACCAATCGTGGTTGTTTTTGTCGTTGGCATATTTGCATGATGATACTTTCTTAAGAAGCTCGAAAGAGTTTATCAACTAATCCCTGTTACGACTCGAGACAGGGAACCTTCTATTTTTTTTCAATTATCAATTATTTTCAATTTTCTGTAAGGAGATTTGTATCAAATTTTAGCGAATTTTATTTTCGGTCATTTGATATTTGAGTCTTAGGAAATCCTCTTAGAATGATTGAAAGTTTAACTAAGAATTTATCAAAATGACAACAAATATTATTTTAACAACAGGATTATACGATTTAATTAAAGACCATTTAAGAAGAAAAAAAGTAACAGCAGAACAAGAAAATATCTTGACAAAAGAATTGCGTCATGCAGAACAAATTTTGAGAAGAGATTTGGCAGATAATATTGTAACTGTAGGAAAAAAAGTAACAATAAAAGAATTAAATTCTAATCAAGAATATCAATTAAATTTTGTTAGCCCAGAAAAGGCAAAACCGAAAAAGAATCGTCATTCTATTTTAATGGACGAAGGTTTAGCAACAATTGGTTATAAAATTGGAGATGTAATTGAATGGCCAGCAAATGATGGTACAAAAAAATATGAAATTCTGAATGTAGAAGCAGTATCATAATTTGTACAAAAAGCATAATAAAAAAACCGAGCATTAGCTCGGTTTTTTTATTTTGAATATTTTATGAATAGATTCTACATTGGTAGACAATCGTTACAATTTTATTTTCTATGATATTTATTATGTTTTTTAAAGAAATATTGATTTATCACTATCATATTTGTTTCATTTTTTCCGAAAATATAACTGATTGAATGTCTACAATAAGTCTATGTAATTATTGATGAGTATTTTAATATTTTTACGCAACTGATTGTTATTTAAGTTTTTAATTATTTAATTCTTGTCTACAATTTGTCACTTTTTGTAGACAAGAATTAAAAGGAGTTAAATTGATGTAAGTATAATGTTAATTTTAGATAAATCAAATATTATCAATTTGATGAAGTCTAAAAATATTATAAACATGAGAAAAAATTACTTTTTACTCCTTCTTCTTAGTTTATCATCAGCTTCCGTTTTTGCTCAATCGCCGGTGCAAGTTGTTGATGATTTTTTGAATCAAACACAAAGAAAAGGTACAATTAACTCACAGTTTGATTATACTGTAGTTACTGAAAATGTTGTTGGAAATAATGTAGGAGACTATGTGAAGATTCAACAAACAATTAATGGAATTCCCGTTTATGGGACTAGCGGTACTTTTCACGTTCAACAAGGAAAAGTTATTAATCATAATGAAAATTTTGTTAATGCTATAGTTGATAATACTTTAACAGTAACTCCGAAATTAACAATTGATCAAGCAGTATTAGGTTTAGCAAAATCTTTAGGGAAGCAGTACATTGAAATTGATCCTAAAAATATAACTGCTGAATTTAAAAAATCAGCTAAAACTTATGAAGATAAAGAATATGTAGCTTTTCTTAAAGATTCTCCAAGTTTTTTAAATTATTACAATGATAATGGAACAATAAAATTAGCTTGGGTTACATTAGCTGAAATCAAAAATAATGATCATATAGATAAACTTGAACGTGTTTACGAAACCATTATTGATGCAAACACTGGTCAACTTTTAGCTAAAAAATCTATTATTAATAGTTGTAATTTTGACGCTACGGCTTCAAAACAAAATGTTTATCACAACAATCCAGAGGATTTTAAATGGATAGAAAAAGCATATGCAACTTATTCACCATCAGAAGAGTCTAGTTTATTGGCAGATGCACCCTTAAATGCTACTTACCGCGTAATCCCTGCTACACAGCAAAGTCCTTTGAAATCAGATTTTAAGTTACTAACAAATACTTATGATCCAGTAGCTTCTAAAGAAGGTTGGCACAAATTAATTCCAGAGGCAGCAGCAAGAAATTCAAGCCTAACAAAATATCATACTGTAGGAAATAATATGCAGGTTGGCTATGATAAAGATGGAGAATTCAGTGATATTGTTTTTGGAATTTTTCAACTTTTAATAGCAGCAGGAGATCAATTTGTAAAAAATGAAGCATATGGAGGGGAAAAACTTTTGTTTGATTTTCCTATACCTGGTAATTCAATGAGTTATGATCCGTTAAATTATACAGAAGCAGCTTCAACACAAATGTTTTATTCAATGAATTCTATTCACGATATTTTACATTATCACGGGTTTAATCCGAAAGCAGGGAGTTTTCAAATGAATGATGGCGACAAGAGTAGAGTTATCGGTTTTTCTACTTCTGGATTAGGAAAAACAAATACCATAACAAATAATGCTGTAATGGCTTATTCATCACTCTTAGGAAAAAATCCTGTTACCATGTTTTTTACATTTGATACATTGGCTGAAGGTGCAGGTATTTTAGAAATAAAAGATGGTGATTTGAAAGGTATTTATAAAGGTGCTACTGGTAATAACGCAGGTTTTGTTTTTGGAAAATCTACTCCTGTTAGTGCTGAGATGGTTTTAATTAATGATAATACAGGTACTGATTCTCAAGACGGCTGTGAATCTGTTGTTAATGGAGATCAACTGAACGGAAAATTTGCTTTAGTAAATAGAGGTTCATGTTCTTTTGGTGTAAAAGTAGACAATATTAAAACATATAATCCTGCAGGAATAATAGTGATTAATAATACCGTAGGAGATTTTGCAGGATCTATGGATATAACAAATCCTGATTTGACAATTCCAGTAGGCGGAATTTCAAAAGATTTGGGAGATAAGATAAAAACTGCAATCTCTAAAAATGAAAAAATTGTAGGTACTATGCCTTCATCAAATTTCAAATACCGAGTAAGGGATAGTGATTTTGATAGTCAAGTTTTGTTACACGAATATACACACGCTGTTAGTAATCGTTTAAGTGCTGGATTGATTAGTGGTGAAGAAGGTATGGGTGAAGGATGGAGTGATTATGTCGCTTTAAATTTAACGCAACAAGCCTATCATACAGCTAAAGATTTAATCAATATGGGCGAATATGCCTTTGATGGAGCAGGACTTCGAGAATTGCCTTATACAACAGACATGAAAGCAAATCCACATACTTACGATAAACTAAAAGAAATTGGTGCAGGAGAGAATAAACAACATCCAACAGGATATGTATGGGCGTTAATGCTTTGGGAAATGCACTGGAAATTGATTGCTAAATATGGATTTAATCCAGATTTCAAATCAAATACAGGTGGTAATAATATGGCTCTTGACTTGGTTTTAGAAGGAATTAAAATGCAAAAAGCAAATCCAGGATTTGTAGATGGACGTGATGGTATTTTAATGGCAGATGTTGTATTGAATAAAGGAGAAAATCAATGTTTAATATGGGAAGCTTTTGCTAAAAGAGGATTGGGTTATAGCGCAGATCAAGGAGATCCATTATTAAGAAGTGACGGGAAAGAAGCCTTTGATTTACCACCAACATGTGCAAGATTAGGAACGGATGATTTAGAAGCGAATACGGTGAGTATATATCCTAATCCCGTAAAAGATTTAGTATATATCAATTCGAAAGATAATGTAGAGAAATATGAAATTATAGATGTTACTGGACGTGTAATAAATTCTGGATCTGTAAAAAAAGATGGTCAAGTAAGTAGTGTATCTACTGATAGTTTATCTGCTGGTTTATATATCTTAAAATTATATACTGATAAAGAAGTCGTAACGAAAAAAATCATCAAGAAATAATGACTAAATCTAATAATATGAAAAAACATCTAAATATTCTTTTTTTATCTCTTTTAGGAGGAAGTATGTTTGGTCAACAATTATCATCTAAAGCATTAGAAAGTTGGTTAGATCAAGCAACTAAACCTATCAAGATAGAGAGTCCTATTGTTCAAAAAGCATTATCTCAATCCTTTCAAAATAAATTAAACTTAACATATTGTACACCAGCTGAGATTTCATCTCCAGAAGAGATTACAAGGGTTAGTATTAAGACTTCAATCAATACATTATTAGATCATGTAAGTGCAAACAATACAGCTATTGGTTATGAAGATTTTACAACTGTTAAACCAGCTGAGCTGGGACTAACATCAAAATATACATTAAGTTTTCAAGGTGATACAAAAGGAGCTTACTACAGTTCTTTTACTATCATGATTGATTATAATAAGGATGGAATTTTTGGAAGGATTTCAAATGATGATCAAATTAATAGTAGAGAAATTATTAATGTGGATGAGTTATTATTTAATTCGAATGGTGTAGATGGTAAATCTGTTTCGCAAACGATAACTATTCCTCAAGATGCTACTTTAGGAGAAACAAGAATGCGTATTTTGAAAAGACAAACTGATTATAAGTCGGCGCTTCATCCTAAAACAGCATGTGATTTAGGATCTGTATACGGTCAAGTAGAAGATTATACGATTAGTTTAGTTCCGCCTAAAGTTTGTACAAATACTCCAAATGGGGCTGCATATCAAGGTACATTTATTCCTACTAATAATGTTCAAGATACTTTTCTGAAAAATGTTAGCTTAGGAAGTTATGTTGATATTTTTGTTTACGAAGGAAACGATTATACTTTTGAACCATCTGTTAAGAATGCTTATCTTTCTTTGAAAGATTTAAAAACGAACACAAATCTTACATCTATAGAAGGGGCATTTAATTGGAAAAGTACGTTAACTGGTACTGTTAGATTATACTTGCATGGAAATGAAAATTGCGATGCGTCAACTGATAAAACAGATGTCACAATTTTTGTAATGAATATGAACAAGAACCCAATTAACGAACCTTGTAATTTGGGCATACCTTCGGTAGACTTTAATTTGACGAAAGAATTAAACGGAACGAAAAATCAAGAAATAGCATTTGATATTAATGCTTACGGAGGAAGATCTTCTAAAATTACTGGATTGAAAATTAATTTACAAGGAGATGCAAGTAAGGTTGATTTCGAGTTGTTAGAAGATACGAACGGTTTGCCTTCTACATTAGTTTCAAAAATTGTCGGAAAAATTATTTCCAAAACATCTCTTGGAACAATAAATGGTAAGCCAAGTTACCAATATGATATTGATTTTGATAAACCGATTGATTTAAATGCACTAGAAACTACAACTTCAATTAAAAAATGGTTGAAATTAGTAACTGATGCTCAAACACTAGAAGTGAATTCAAATTTTGCAGTAGCAACGAAATTAGCCAGTAAAAATTCAACAGATAATCAAGGAAAATGGACGATTTCTACTAATTTAGAAGCAGTATACCAGTTAAAAGCTGAATGTCTTAACAATGCATGTAATCAAGTCATTCCAGAAACACCAAAAATAGCTGATATGTCATTGCCTACTATTGAAGGTATGGCAACATCAGAAACAGCAATAGATATTGTAGCGGAAAAAGGAAAAAAACTAACTGTTTCTGGAATTGAAATAGATGGTTGGTTTATGGGATTGTCAATGGATGGAACAATTCCTAAAGATGAATTACCAACAATGAAGTTGAATTTATTATCAGCGAATTTAGATGCAGATCAACCAATAAATAAAGATGAAGATAAAAATGTGTTGCCAATAGGAATTGAAAAATTAGATACAGTAAATCTTCAAACAGTCTATATTCCTTCTGATCAGCTTTCGATATTGTTGATAAAGAAAAAGATCTCTATCACTTTTGACAAACCTGTAACAATAGATGGAGATATAGCGAGTAAATATTGGTTATCATTTAGTGAAGTACAGAATTTAGGTTTTTGGGATGTAAATCCTAATGTAGATGTGACGATAGGGAGTTTCCCTAAGGCTTTTGTAATGAAGGCAATACCGCCTGTTATACCAAATGATATGTGGAGTTCATATAATTCTGAGATAGTTTATAAGTTAATTTCTACATGTAGTAGTTTAGCTACAAATGATCAAGAAAAGTTAACAAAAACAAGAATATCTCCAAATCCGTTTACAAACCAAGTAACGATAGAATCAGTTAATTTGATAAAATCTGTAGAGGTATTTAACATGGCAGGATTAAAAGTGAATTCTCAAGATGTTAATTTGAAAAAGACAAATTTAAATTTAGGACACTTGAATACCGGCGTTTATTTAATTAGAATTTTAGACGAAAAAGGTAATGTAGAAACTCAAAAACTTATCAAAAAATAGAAATAAGTTTCTTGTTGTTAAGAATATTGTTAATTGATAAAACCGAGCAAATGCTCGGTTTTTTTTATTTGTATTTTTCTGAAAAAATATTTTAAACATCTAAATGTGAAGCAGTAATTTTCTGACCATAAAAAATTGTCGTATTTGCTTCAAAACTTTTCGCATCATCTGTCGTATAAAATGTAAGATGCCCATTTTTTAAACATTGTGTTTCTACTTCGGGATGACGATGTAGATAGTCAGTTAATTTATTCGCTACCAATTCTCCTTGCGAAAGAATTGTTACATTTTCTGGTACATATTGCGAAATCACAGGAAGAAGAAGCGGATAATGTGTGCAAGCCAATACAATTGTATCGATTTCGGATGATTGATCAAATAAGCGTTGAATATCTTTTTCTACAATATCGTGCGCAGCTTTGCTATCAATTTCATTATTCTCAACCAAAGGAACCCAAAGTGGACAAGCTAATTGAAAAACATCAATTGTTGGATGAAATTTGTTCATCTCAATTTTATACGATTCGGACAAAACAGTTCCTTGCGTAGCTAAAATTCCGACTTTGTTATTCTTAGTGTATTCATTTATCGATTCTGTTGTTGGGCGAATAACACCCAAAACTCTTTTACCTTCGGGTAAATCGTTTTGCTGAATTGTTCGTAAAGCCTTTGCAGAGGCTGTATTGCAAGCAAGTATAACCAAATTGCATCCTAAATCAAACAATTTAAAAACGCATTCTTTGGTATATTCATAAACCGTCTCAAACGAACGAATTCCATAAGGGCAACGAGCATTATCACCTAAATAGATATAATCGTATTGCGGAAGTTTTTTCTGTATTTCTTTGAAAACGGTTAATCCACCATAACCAGAGTCAAAAACACCAATTGGTCCTTGCATTTTACCTTCTTATTTAATGAACAAAATTACAAAATGAATTGACATCAAATAGAAATTATTGACACAAAAAAAGCTAATCTTCGCGATTAGCCTTTCTATATTTCTATTCAAAACATTTCTTACAACATCCCAAATTTTCCTGCTTTAAAATCTTCAAAAGCTTGCTGTAATTGCTCTTGTGTATTCATGACAAATGGTCCATAATGCGCAATTGGTTCGTTAAGCGGTTCGCCACTCATTACCAAAACAATCGTATTATCACTTGTTGAAGTGATAGAAAAATCTTCGCCATTGTTATTCTCAAACATAGCAAAAGTGTCTTTTTTCAAAATTTCTGTATTATTCACTTTTACACTTCCTGCAATCACCAAAATCGCTGTGTTGTAGTTGTTTGGAAAGTTAAAATCCGCTTTTATACCATTTTGTAAATACACATTGTACATATTGATCGGCGAATATGTCGTTGCAATTCCTTTTTCGCCTTTGTATTCTCCTGCAATTACGTTTACAAAACTCGTTTCGCCATCTAATGGAATTCGCGTCATTTTATCAAACAACAAATCCTGATAATGTGGAGCCGTTTCGCGGTCTTTCGCTGGTAAATTCATCCAAATCTGCACCATTTGAAACGTTCCGCCTTGTTTTGCCCACTCTTCTTCATGGTATTCTTGATGTAAAATTCCCGAACCAGCCGTCATCCATTGTACATCGCCTTCTCCAATCACACCGTGATTTCCGCGACTGTCTTTGTGCGCAATTTTTCCTTGGTATGCCAAAGTCACGGTTTCAAAACCTTTGTGCGGATGTGCGCCAACGCCACGAGGAAATTCTTCTGCATCGAAATGAATATCCGCATTGTAGCCCAAAGCAAAAAACGGATCCATTCGTCGTCTCGAAATGCTTTTACCAATAAAAGAAGTCGTATAAAAAGCATCGCCAACCCAATTGAACGTGCCGGGATGTAGTATTTTTTCTATGTTTCTTATTGCCATTTCAACTGATTATTTTTCTTGATAAATAGCGTGAATCGCTTCTTGAATTGTAGGAAATTTAAATTGATAACCCTCTTTTTGAATTTTATGTGCCACCAAATGTTGTCCATGAAAAGGTGTAATTTCTTGAGTAGTATTCAAATGCAATTCGTTTGAAATTTCTTTGTAAATATCTTGTTGTGAAGCTGGATTTGGAGCCACCGAATTGTATACACCATCTAATTTTTTCTGAACTGCAAACGCAAAAATTCCCGCCATATCATCGACATGATTCCAAGGAACAGCACCATTATTTTGTTGAGAAACGATACTTGGATTATTTTTTACCAACGATTCGTACATCGGGAAAATCCCCGCTTCTTTCCCTAAAACTAAGGAAACTCGTATTTTTGAAACGTGATTCGCAACCGAATCTTCTTTGAAACGATCTGCTGCTTTTTCCCAATCTTCGGTTAAATCCGCAGAAAAACCAACACCTCGTTGTCCATTTTCATCAATTTCCAAGGTATTATCTTGGTAACCATAATAACCAATTGCTGATGCCGACACGAAAGCCGTTAACTTTTGTTGACGTTTTTTTAATTCAGCTCTCAAAAAATCCGAAGCACCAATCCTACTTTCGTAAATCAATGCTTTACGTTCATCGGTTAAAGGCGTTCCGTCATTCAATTTAGAACCCGCCAAATGCACAATATAATTGACATCATCTAAGGCTTTTGGATCGATTGTTTTTTCATGAACATTCCAAGCAAACTCGTTTTCAGCTTTTGGCGATCGCGTTAATAATTTAATAGTATAATCTTTTTCAAGAATCGGAATTAAATGTTTTGCGATAAAACTATTGGCACCAGTGATTAAGACTATTTCTTTCATATGTATTTATTTTGTTTTTAATAGTTATATGGAATACTCATGAGTAGTATTTCATTTGTTATTAGATTTTTAATTTATATTCAAATTTACACCCGAATAAACTTATCTTTACTATCAGTTTACTTGAGGTAACTACTAATTTAAAATTAAGTGATTTATGAAAAAACCGTTATCAGATCCGCCACTTTGTACAGAAAATTTACTTGCAATGAATGATACACTTGATATTTTAGGTGGAAAATGGAAGCTTCTTGTTTTACATTATTTGATTATACGTGAAAGAGATACGAATACGTTTAAGAAGATGGAACGTGATATTGAGGGAATTTCGGCGAAAATGTTATCGAAAGAATTGAAAGACTTGGAAGTCAATAAAATGGTGTATCGTGAAGTTCAAAATACCAAACCTGTAACCGTTGCGTATTCAATTACGGATTATGGTAAAACGACTAAAGAAATCATAGATGTTTTGGTTGATTGGGGTAAAAATCATCGGATGAAAATGATTAATGAATTTTAAAATCTTTATGAACGAATAGTTTTTTTCTGTTTTCTTTTTTTATTCCACCAAATAATAAAACCTGTAATGGGTAAACTTGCCACAATTATTGAAGAAGTAAAGGCTAATATTTTACCAAATAAACCTAATATTTGTCCTGTATGGATATCGTACATTGAGTTTGCAAACTTTTTACCATTTGATAAATTCTCATTCATTAATTTAGAAACCTGAAATTGTTCCGAATCAAATTGATATTCGTCAACCGCATAATAGCGCAAACTTTTATGATATGCTCTTACGGCTAAAGGATTTTTATCAGGAACAGGTAAATAAATCCAATACATAGAAGCTGTTGGACTATTTTTTAAACTATAAGCATATGCCGAATCAACAATAGTGTAATTATTTTCTAACATTTTTTTAGGCTGATAGACATATCCTTTTTCTTCATTAGGAAATGATTTTCCTAAATTAACAATTTGTGTATATGAATTGCGAACAGGTTTGAAACTAAATGCAATACCTGATAAAGCAACAATAAAAGCAATACTAAAAGCATAAAATCCCAATACATTATGCAAATCATAATTGATGCGTTTCCATTTTGCTTTGTATTTTATCGTTAATCCATTTTTAGCTTGTTTTCTCTTTTTTGGCCACCAAAGAATTAAACCACTTATCATAATCATGATAAAAATAACAGTTGAAAAACCAATTATATTTTTTCCGATATCACCCAACAAAAGATTCATGTGAATGTATTGAATCACCAAGAAAAAATCTTGTTTCATATTTTCTTGATGTAAGATTTTCCCTGAATATGGATTGATATATACAAAGTAAGATTCTTTTTTATCATCCATTGTCATCACAACCGTTGATCGATCTTTATCCATATACATCACTCGAAGTACAACATGTTTAGGATTTTTGTCTTGTACTTTATGAATAATTTCACTTGGTTTTATGAATGGTTGATGAACAATTTCAACTTTTCTATAATCAAACAGTGCATCTTTTATTTCATCTTGAAAACAAAAGATAGCTCCTGTTATTGCTACAATACAAACAATAATACCTGTAAATAATCCAAGCCATTTGTGAAGGAAAAGAAAATATTTTTTCATCAATAAAATTAATTTAGAATAAATAAAAATTATATTTGCAGCAAATATAAATTATTTAAAAACACACTATGAAAAAAAATATCATCTGTTTAACAATTTTATTTGGGAGTGCCTCGCTGTCATATGCCCAAACGAATGATAGTATATCCACAGATTTGAATGATGTTGTGGTAGTTGCTTCAAGAAAACCTACTAAAATATCTGATTTGGCAGGAACTGTTTGGGTGATCAATCAAGAACAAATTGCGCAACAAGCTAAAAATGGTGTTCCATTAAAAGAAGCTTTAGCGATTATGATTCCAGGGATGGATGTTGGCTCGCAAGGAAGATCAAATTATGGACAAAATATGCGTGGACGTTCGATGTTAGTGATGATAGACGGTGTTTCCTTAAATAGTATCCGTAACATAAGTCGTCAATTGGATGCAATAGATCCATTTAATATCGAAAGAGTTGAGGTTTTATCTGGTGCAAGCGCAATTTATGGCGGAAATGCGACAGGTGGTATTGTCAATATTGTGACGAAAAAAGCGCTAAAAAATGGAATTAGTGGCGAAACAGAACTTGGTTCACGTACAGGTTTTTCAGGAAGTGATGATCATGATTGGCGTGCTGCTCAATCTATTGGTTATAAAGATGATAAATTTACTGGACGTTTGGCTGTAGCATTTCAACAAAATGGCGGAGCTTATGATGCAGATGGAGATCAAATATTTGCAGATATTTCGCAATTAGATTTACAATATAATCAATCGATTGATGTGTTGGCAACAGCAGGTTACAAATTCAATCCGAAACATCAAATCAATGGATCTGTGCAATATTATCGTTCTAAATATAGTGGAGATCGTAGTTTATATTTAGGTGAAAACATTAGTGTTTTAACCAAAGGAGATGCTTCTGTTTTGGAAATGCGTGATGGTTTTGATACGGATAAAAATCCAGGAACAGAGCGTGTAATGGGAACATTGAGTTATAATGGAACGAATATTTTAGGAGGGCAAGATGTGTATGTTCAATTTGCTTCTCGTGTTGAGAAATTAGGATTTTATCCATTTCCAGGTAATTTAACGTTGCCTTCTGGAACAAGTCCTTATATGTCGGCTTCTCAACAGGATACGTATTATTCGGGTCTAAAAGCTGTTTTGGTTAAAGATTGGGGGAAATTGAAATTAACATACGGTGTAGATGCTGACTTTGAAAAGTTTGAAGGACAACAAAATGTGTTTGATTCTCAGAAATCATTATCAAGTGGAGGAATGATTAATCACACTGTTTTAACAATTGATCGTTATCCAACCAATCATTCTACAAGTTTTGCAGGATATGCGCAAGCTGAATATGATATTTTACCTCAATTGAAAGTTTCGGGAGGAATTCGTTACCAAGATATTTCGATTAAGTTGGATGATTTTATCGGTTCTACTCAACAATTGCAAATAGCTAATGGTTATGGAAACAGTGCCGATTATATTCCAGGCGGAAAAAGTAGCTATAATATGACGATGTTAAATGCTGGTTTGTTGTATAAAATTAACGAATTGAACCAAGTTTGGACAACTTATTCACAAGGTGTTTCGTTAGCTGATCCATCAAAATTTTATGGATATGGAAATTATAAATTTAATTCTGCAACCAATAATTGGGATTTAAGTTCGAGTGTGAATGTAAAAGATTCTCCTCTTTCTGGTGTGAAAACAGGACAATTTGAACTTGGTTATCGTTTCAGGACAAATAATGGATTTAAAGGACAAATCTCTGGATTTATCAGTAATTCCGACAAAAATATTGCTTTAAAACGTGATGGATTAAATCTTTGGGTAGAAGTAGTCGATCAGAAATTAAGAAATATGGGCGTTGAAGCAGAGGTTTCTTATACAAATGGAGGATTTTATGTTGGAGCAAATACATTGTTAATCAAATCTGAAGTGGAGAAAAATGGTGATTGGCAAAAACAAGATGTTTCAACTTCTGGACCTTCTAAATTTACAGCTTACGCAGGTTATGGATTTGATAATTGGAATTTTAGATTTCAAACTTTGCAAAGCTTCAAATACACTGATGGATTGGAGAATGTGATTGATTCATACAATACATCAGATTTAATGATTGCTTACAAATTACCTTTCGGTAAAATTAATTTAGGTGTTCAAAATATTTTTAATACAGATTATCAAACAATTTGGAGTGCAAAATCACAAGTTTTGTATAGTGCATATAAAGTTCCAGAATTGTTTTATTACGCTGGACGAGGAAGAACTTTTAATCTAAGTTTTACATACAATTTTTAATTTATGATAAGCGAATCTTTTGATTCGCTTTTTTATTTTAAGGGAATTAAACATCGAATTAAAAAATAAGATTAATAATTGCAGGAATAATTCTGAAACTAATAAAGTAAAAAAAATCGTAGAGTAGGATAGGTAAGAGAGAACAAATATATAGGCTGTTTCTTAATTTTTAAAGAATAGTTTTTTGAATTTATTTTCTATAGAGAGGTTCTATAATTTCTACCAATTACCAATTATTAATTTTATTCGATTTATCTAAAATCTCTTGAATTAATTTATTAAAATGATTCTCCAAACCAGTTACTGCGTCAGGATAATCGACCTCATTCTTTTTATTATAGATAGAATTTTTGTTTTTGCTTGTTGGATTCAATAGAAGATAATAATAATCTCCTATGCTCGAATTCCACTTTCTTGCTTCAAAAGAAGGTCGATTAATTCGAATTTTATCATCTTTAAAGAGAATTGTAATCGAATAAGATAAGTCATATTCCATCTTTGATTTTCCTATTTGCATATAACTCATTTTTTGTTTTACGGCTAACGCTTCCTGCTCATACCCGTTAATTGTTATACTTTCATTTTCGGCTAAACTCAATACTTCCTTTGGATCTTTGTACATACTCGATAAGGCTGACAACACATTTCTGTATAACTCATTTTTTTTGGTATTTGGTTTATCAATTACGATATAATCAGTTTTATCTTTAGATGAAACAAATCCATTTGATGTTAAAGTAAAATATTGCGCATAGCTAAATTGCGATAAGCAAATAATTGTAAATAAAGTATATAAGGCTTTCATATTTCATTCGTTTAAATACTAATTTAAGAAAAATGTCTCAATTTGAGAATGAATACTTAAAAATCAATGTGTTAAAGTTTATAGATGAAGGAAAAGGAATATTGTTTTGTATTTATATATTTTAAAGGTATTTGTATGTTAGGTATTATAAAAAATACGTTTAATTATTAAATCCTCCTATTATATAAATTTGAATTAAACATTGTTTCACACTTTGTATAAATTAAATCACTTTCTAAAAATGAAAAAGTATTTAATGGTTGTCCATTATTTAGATTCATAATTATTAGATTAAGATAAGATTCGTTATTAAATCTTGAAAAATTATCTCCAACTAATACTACTAGATGTCTTACATATCTTTCTCTAGTAATTAACTGTTTATCTAAATATCCTGTCAATAACTTTTCATCCACATTATAATTAGCTATTAATTCTGTCTTTGTAACATTTTTTTTAGTAGTTGGAGTATCTCCTTTCAAAATCATATATGTTGGTATAAAGCCACTCGAAAGTGGCTATTCTTTTTGGTTCTGAAATTTTTTTATTTTTCGATAAAAGCATTCGCAGTTACAGTACCATTTACAGTGCCTCCATCTAAAGATAGGAAGTATTGATTGATCCAAATTTTTAACCAATCTAAATCTAAATTTACATTGCCATATTCATCTATTTTAGTACCTATTCCTGCAGAAATTATATTATCCATCTTAATCCATTTAGTTCCATTTGAAATAAATGTAACTTTTAATCCAGGCTCAATAGTTCCTAATAAAACACTTCCATCTGAATATATCTCAATTGAAGAATATTCTTCTGTTTTAGATGTTGAATTTACTATAGTTACTTTTTTACCTTTACTATTAGTGAATAACGGAATATTTACAGCAGGATTATCAGATTGTCCTCTAATATTGGCTTCAATAATTAATTCTCTTGAATTAAAATTTTCTACCAAATAATTATCAGTAACATCTTTAAAAGTAATTTGTTTTTCAATAGATTTATCTACATATGATTTTTGAACAAAAGATAAATTATTAAAACTAGATTTTGTAGATAAATCTATATTAGAAGAAAACTCATCAACTGATTGTTTAAATGAAGTAAAGTCTATAATATCACCTGCTTTTCTAGTATAAATTTTTTCATTACCTGCTCCTGAAGAATAGTCTGAAATAGTGTATGAACCTAAATTAAGATTACCTTGGTTATAATCGAAAATTAATTTTGTAGCTAATTCATTTTCTTTAAAAGAGATACTACTTTTTCCGCTTTTAAAAATAGGAATGGAATTATCAGATGCTACTTCAATAGAACCTGTAAGATTTTTACCTGATTCAGTTCCTGTAAGTGGAATATAATTACCGCTAGGAATTGGTAAATTATTTATTTTATCTGTAAGATAATCTTTAGTTACGATAGTAGTACCTTTTGAAGACGCTTCAATTAATTCTTTTGTTGAAGTTGGTAAGTAAGCTAAACCAGATTTATCTACAATTAATGCATCTTTTCTCTCTGTAACTGAACCTGTGGTCTCACTTAAAGTCCCCATACCAACTTTAAGTACATTATCATTTGAAGTATATTTAACATCTGTAGCAGCGGTTCCTAGAATTATTTCTGAATCATTAGAAGCTGTATTATTATCACCTAATATTTTAGCTTTCTGAAAATCAGTTTTATTTTGAACGCCTATTATAATATTATCACCTTTAGTTCCTATATTTGTTGAAGTTCCTCCTATAATAGTATTATTTGAACTACCAATGCCTGTAGTAATTCCTGAACCTCCAACAATTACGTTATTATTACCACCGCTATTTACAGTAACTCTATCTGCTCCAAATAAAGTATTTTTATTACCCGTTACAGTTACATGTTCATCGTTCGTATGTATAAAATTCCCTTGACCTGTAACTCTACTTCCATAACCTAAAACATAGTTATTATCGCCTCCGCTAATATTATTATTATTACCAATAGCTAAAGATGATGATGATGAAATATTGTTACTATCTCCTCCGATTGAAACACTAGCAATTCCGCTTACTGTAACACCTCTACCTCCAAAAATCATAGAACGTTCGCCCGTATTTTTTGAAGAATCATAACCGAAATTAATAGAATTTAATCCTGTATTACCATTATCCTTATAAGGTTTTAAACTCCATCCATTTCCACTTTTAACAAATTCAGTTTTATTATCTATTAAATTATCTGTTTCAGTTCTATTGTAATAGTTAGATAAATCTATAGTTGATAAACTACTAATTCTATTATCAATATATTCTTTAGTTACTAATGATTTATTATTAGAATTAATTAAAGAAATAGAAGATGTAGGTGCTGTAACAAGACCATTCCAAAAAACGGATAAACCATCTTGTCTTTTTTGAATTACATCTTGATTATAACCTTTCCAATACCCGATACCAACATTAAACATTCTAGCTGTAGGTACATAATCACGATTAGAAATAGTTTTATCTTGAATAGTACTATAAACACCAACAATAGTCTCTCCCATTGTAACAGCTTCATTATATGCACCTGAAATAAGTTGATAAAATCCTTGACCTTTATTTTTTCTACCACCAACTATAGCACACGCTCTAATAACTGCATTTGTATTAGATGGGTCAACATCAAGAGTATTTTCATATCCACCAACTATTACATTATCGTGAGAATAATTATTAACAAATTTAGGTTCTCTAATACCAATTATACTATTATTCCACCCTCCAAGAGTAGCACTTCCATAATTATCCTTAATAATATTTTCACCACCACCAAATATACCATTGGTATTTTTTTCACCCTCTTCAGCAAAACCACTAGTTTCTATAATTTTACTTCCAAAAGAAATTATATGATTATAATCACCTGAAGATTTGTTTGATTCTCCTGATACAAATGAAGATTTACCCATAGCAGAAGAATTAAGACCCATTGCTACAGAGTATTTTCCAATTGAGCCAAATTTATAATCTTCTTCTGTATTTTCGTTATTTGTAAATGATAAGTTTATTGAATATTCTCCTTGTTCACCATAAAATAAAGGATTATCTTTTGCATATTTATATGACCATCCATTACCATTTTTTACAAATTCTTCTTCTATTTTTATATTACCATTTTCATCTGGTTCTTGGTTGTTCACAGTTTTTATTTTACCAAAATCCTCTAAATCTCTTTTAGCAGAATTCCCTTCATTATCCACAACTACAACATAAGGGTGTTCTTGATCTGTTCCTGTCGTAATAGGTTTATCTAAATACTCATCCATTTTAAACAAGCTATAAGCATCTCCATCGGAATGTCCAATTACCATATCTTTTGTTTGATGATTGAAGTAGATTTTATCACGAATCCCATTATCCCAAATTTCTTGTAACTCTTCTTCTGAATTATAGATTTGGACATAGTCATTTACATCAATATTTCCTTGTTCGTCAGGAACTTCATTATTAACTGTTTTTACTTTACTAAAATCATTCTCAGCTAAAGACTTATCTAAAGTTGGAGTTTTGATATCTCCATTCTCATCTACCGCATAGTCGATATAAGTAGCAGTCTCTGGGACTGCTACTTGATAAATGACATTTGTTAAACGCTCTCCTTTTGGAGGTAAACTATTTACACGAATTATTTTTCCTATATTTTTTGACATTTTATCTATTTTTTTAAGTTAGCTAAATATTAATCTACAGATGTTGTATCTGTCCAATCACCAGAAATAACTTCTTCTATTTCATTATTTGCATTAGAGGAAGAACCTCCATTTAACAGAGCATTTTCATTTTTAAATGGAAATTTTTCAGAATCAATAATCAAATCTGGATTTTCACAATTTGTCTTTTCCTCTATTGTATATGGTAAAGCTTGCTCTACTTTCAATCCGATACTCTCTGCTTGTAAAATATTCAATGAAGTTGGAATTCTAGTCATCCAGAATTTTCCTACTTTTTCACCTGTTGGTTCGCGCATTTCATCTACAATAGATAAATACATTGGATCTCCAATAACAGGAACTTCACCTCCGCTCCAAATTTTACCAGTCGACATATAGAATTGTACAGCATCTTCGAAGCCTGGTTTTACTGTAACTACCACTCGAGCCATTCCACTTTGCAAGAACGAACGAAATAAAGGATCGATGCTTTCAGATTGATATAATTCTCCCCAATCTTTTTTAGCACCCCAGAAATATGGATAGAAATTGTACGACATAATGTCCCACTCAAAAGCTTGTTCCATAAATTTAACTAGAGAAGTGTATTCATCAAGACTTTTATTTAATTTGACTTGGATATCATTTAATCTGTCTCCATTTAAAATTAAATCTGTTCCTAAGGCATTAGGATCAACCAAATAAGCCATACAGTTATGTTTTAGAACATCACTTTCTATTTGACGGTAGAAATTTGCATTTGTTTCTTTTATATTTGTAGCAATTTCTCCAGCTTCTTTTACTTTTTGTTCATAAGTTGTTAATGCTTCTTCGTATGCTTCAATAATTTTATTGAACAATAATCGACGACCATATTCTGTTAATTCACATTTAACTTCAATGTTAACATTACCTGTATGAAGCCCCATCTGAGAAATAGAGATAGGAATTGATCCTGTAAATGGAGAAATATTTAATTGGATTTGATCCACATCAGTAATAGGTCTATCATTTTCTGGAGCTACATTAAAATTAGGTCTATAAAACACTCTATTTCCTACAGATACTGAAATTTTGTTATAAGAATCTCCAGAAGGGAAACTAATTGAAGCCCTAGCTTTTTTTGTAATATACCCTTCAGGAATTTCAATAAAATCATCTTTAGCAAAAATTTCATCCCAATTGTCTTTTCCATTTCCTGCTTCTGTACTGACAAATGAAAAAGCTTTACCTATGTAAATTTCATCAGTATAATTAGGTAATTCTACATTATATACACCTGCCCAATACTTTAACGCATTAAATTGTGTTATTTTTTCAATTCCTGTTGCTGTTACAAAAGCATTTAAGTCAAAATGCCAATCTTCCGCTTTTCTTGGATCAATAGGCTTTTCAATTACTTCTGTAGGGTTCATATTCACCATTGCTAAACGATGAATCTTAGATGGTTGAGGAATCATAAATTCAAACATCATTCGTTTTCCGTAATTGAAGATTTGATTTTTCATAATTTTATCTACCCAACGGTATACACCAACAACATGCTGATCTCCTTGTCTATTATCAAAGCCATGCATATTGTTTTCTTCAAACTCTTCTACGGCTTTACGCACGCGCTCCTCTTTTACTTTAGATACAATACGATCCAAAGCTCTCGCAGTAATATCTTGTGCCTGGGTAGTTGCTGCACGAGAACTTTCTTCTTTTGATCGATTGTTTGCAAAAGACGCTCCCATCTCAATACCCCATTTTTTTCCATTAGCGTAGGTAGCAATATCAGTTGTTTCTGACATAATTTTTGCAATCTCTGTCTGCATTTCAAAACGCGTTGTTGTGGTTGTGTCTGTTAACTGTTCACGTTCTGTTTCTGATGATGAAGTTGTTGTGTCTTCTGTTCGAGATAAACGACGAGTCGATTTTTCTCGGTATTCACGTGCCATAATATTCTCAATATGCGCGACTTCTCCAGGAACATAAGCATGCGTACTTTGCTCTACTTTCAAATAATCTACAATTCCTAATCGACGAACACCAAAACCTGATGGAATGAAATTATTTTCGGATGAATTATATGTATTATTATTTGTACCTCCCGAACCGTTAGTGTCATTATAAATTATATTTAAAACCCCTTCTGTTCCAGTACGGTTATCATATTCTACTTTATAAGCAACAAATTCACCTTTAGCTCCGTTAGAGAAAAATACTTCAAATTTTAATTCTGATATTAAGCTATAGGCTGTTGAATCTATATTACCTCCTAATAAAGATTGAAAACTTACAGTATTACCACTCTGATTATCATAGTCTTTCTCAAATGTTTCATATCCATTAGCATTTTTAATTGTTAATTTACCATTAACCACACTCCAGCCATCAGGAATAACTAAATCTATATTAAAATTTCTTAATAACTCCCTATTGTTATATACTCGAACTAATATTAATTTATAAGTACTCGTTTCATTAATCTTACTCGATATAGGTAACAATACTCCACCAACATTTACAAATTGTTGTTTTTCGATTTCAGTATTAGCAATAATTAATTGATCTTGTAAAGCAATTTTTTCGTCAATTGTTTTTAGAACATCGTTAAAAGACTCAAATTCATCTTGATCAAAATTAATTAAACCTGAAGGTCGTTCAGCTTCTTGATTTTCTTCTAAATCAATATTAATCGTTTTTTTAGAAAGGACATTATCTAACATTGTAAGAGAGTCTGACGATAATTTTTCTTCTAAAAATGTTGTATCTAATTCTTCTCTAAATGTAAAATTAAACGTATCGTAATCTGGTTTTACTACATTTGCCAAAGCTAATTTTCGTTGGGCTTCTGTTACATCTGCTGCTAAATTTGCTTCGGCTTGAAGTAATCTCAATTCATAAGCTTCTCTTTCAACACGAATAGATTCTTCATAAGTAGCTTGCTCTTGTTTCAAAGCTTTAGCGTAGTTTTTCTGATAAATAGTTTGTGCTTTAGAAAACTCTGTCTTTAGTTCAATCAATTTTTCTCTTTCAGCTTTAGCTTGTGTTAAAGTCTGTAATTTTTCATTTTTTTGTTGTAATTGTGTAAGAATAGAGTGAGAAATTTGGAGCTTTGGTCTTTGTTTTACACCATCTACAAATAACTCATCAGGCATAACAATTTTTGCATTTTTTACCTTATCATAATCTTCTTTAGTTGCTTGGTTTTCTGCTTTATTATAGATAAAAGTAAAATAATTACGTTTACGTAAAATTTCGAAAATCTTTTCTTTTAGATAAAAATTTTCTTCTGTAAGTACCTGATAAATTAAATTATCCCAAAGGACTTTAACTTGCTCTGTTGTAAGAGTAATATTTTCTGTTACTTGTTGCGCATTTTTATTTTGAAAAATTTCTGTAATCTCTGCAATTAATTGAGGGAATTTGAGATTATATAGATAATTATATTTTGATTTTAAAATATCTTCTGTTGAAATATAATGATTTTGACTTTTAAACTCTTTCGCACGAGATGTTAAATAAGTTAGTTTTGTTTGATTTTGATCTGTTTTATCTTTTAAAATATCATCAAAGAAACCTCCAACATAATTCTCTCTTGTAATAAACCTTGGATTATCTTTTGTAGTCGCTAATTCAGGGTTACGTAAACTTGTAAATCTGAATAATGTTTGTGATGCATTTGTACTCATTTTTTGTTTTTAATTTTTATGGTTTGATAAAAAGTATTTATAACTTTCTTTGCTCGGTTATAGATTTCTATTTACTTGCAAGTCCGATAAAAAAAGTATAGGTTATACATGTCCAAAAAGGCTTCGCTTTTTAGATATATTTTTTGTATTCTATTTTATTATAGTGACAAATTTAGATGGCAGATACGCCAAAAGTCGTCGTAAGGAATTTTATTTTAAACTATTTATAACTTCTTCTACATAAGTATCGTTACCTAAGAATATTATTTTCTTTTTTACTTCATCAGAAAGATTAGGGAAATATACAGTAAATGGTTTTTCTTTATTTATATCTTCATTATATTTCGATTTAAAATCTACAAGTGTTAGAGGTTCTATTGAATCATCAACCATATAAGCTTTTGAAACTTCTCGATCTACATAATAAGTTTGAGCTAAAACCGTTCCTGACATTCCTGGAGATGATGTATCAGAGAAATATGTACTTGCATATAAAGTACCATTTGATGGATCTCCTAAATCAAAAAATATACTAGCATTATTATAACCTTGACCATCATTTATAATTATACCAGCTCCAGATAAATTAGAAGATTTAATTGCTACATTTGGTGCTAATTCTATATGTCCAGTTATTGGTTTATTAGGTTCAGTTCCTGTAAGTGGAATAAACTCTTCTGGAGTAATATCCAAAAGAAATAGCTCTTCTTTGTTATTTATACCTAGTATTTTGTTATCTCCTATAGGTGATATCTTTCTAGGTGTATTAGGAGCTACATTATTAGCTGGGGTGAAATATATATTCTCACCGTCTGTACACATAAAAGATACATATTTTGCATATAAAGCTGAGTCCCCTCGATAAGCTAATTGTATATCAAGTTCTCCATCCTCTAATTTAAATTTATATATGTTAGGAAACCAACCATCTTCACTTGTAGAAACATATACATTATTGTTCTTATCTATAATTGGTCTACTAAGCCTATTAGCTGGTTGCGGTAATGTACCAAGTTTTCTTGCTGGTTTTGTTAATGAAGGATATACTTCCCAGATATCTCCTGTAAGACAACTTACAGCTAAAGCAGTTCCTGCAGATGTAAGAGTATGCACTATAAAAGAACCAGATGTTGCATTTATTTTTGTCATCTGATATCTATAGGGATCATTATATGTAGTTACAAATATACAATATTGGCTATTTGTAACGAATACACCATCTTTAGTAAAACTTACATTATCGTCGTAAGCTGTCGAATATACTATATTAAACAAAAGATTTGGTAGTATTTTTATGTCTTCAAAATTACTTACGTCAAAATCATACGAACTCCATATTTGAGTTGCAGGGTTTGTTGGACTACTTTCTCTATGTAGATAAGTGAAAGTATTTGTATATTTATTATAACGTATACTTCTAAAATCACTACCTGCACTTTTAGCTAGAATCTCTGTACTTCCAGGTATTTCTTTCATAGCGTCTGTAGTAAAATCATAAACATATATAGCCTTGTAAGAATTTGCTAAACTTGCAGATACAAAATAGATTCTCAAGTTTTCTTTATCTATATCCGCCATGACATTTATAATCTCATCATTAGGTCTATTCAAATATGTTTTTATGGGTACACTTCTTACAAGTTCCATAGTTTTAGTACTATAAAAATCAATTTTGCCTTCTACTCCATACTTGAAAAAACATGTAGTGATAACCATTTCTTTAGCATACCATACTCTTGTACCATACATATTCTCGTTTCGTAACCCTGGACCATTTCTAAATTCTGTATAACCTCCTAATTTATATATGTTTGGTATTTTTAAACTACTTGTCGTTTGTTCAATACCACTACCTACTATATTATTAGATGTATATCTACGAGTTTCTATTTGAGCTTTTGTAGAACCATCTCCTAACAAAACTCTATTAAGCTCTCTCTCTGGTGGTATTGCTACTTTTGTATACACTCCTAAATATATTTCACCATTTTCATCAGGTTCTTTACGATCAACTGTTTTTACATTACCTGCAACCTTGGATAAAGGAATATAATAAGATTTATCTTCGTCTTCAGAATATAAAACTACTTTTTTATCTTCATCAGAAGTCTCATTAACTGGTTTTTCCAAATATTCATTCATTTCAAATTTACTGTAACCATCTCCATCAGAATGTCCGAAAACTAGTGATTTTGTGTCATGATTAAAATAAATATTATCTCGTATTCCTTTATCTAAAATATCTTGTAATTCTTCTTCAGAATGATAAATTTGCACATAATCATCTACTTTAATATTTCCATTCTCATTAGGCTCTTGTCCATTAACCGTTTTTACTTTACCAAAATTATTTTCTGTTAATGTTGTATCTAAAGTTGGGGTTTTTATATCTCCATTTTCATCTATAGCATAATCTATATAAGTTGGAGAACCAGTTACAGATACTTGATAAATGACATTTGTAAAACGATCCATTTTTGGAGGTAGACTATCTACTCTAATTATTTTTCCTGTATTTTTTTTCATAATAATTTTAATTTGGGTCTTGATAAAAAGTATTTATAACTTTCTTTGCTCGGTTATAGATTTCTATTTACTTGCAAGTCCGATAAAAAAAGTATAGGTTATACATGTCCAAAAAGGCTTCGCTTTTTAGATATATTTTTTGTATTCTGTTTTATTATAGTGACAAATTTAGATGGCAGATACGCCAAAAGTCGTCGTAAGGAATTTTTTTTTAATTACTTTTCTTCCCTTATTTTGATAATACAAATAAACTACAGGAATGTGTCAAAACTTGTCGTAATGAAATTTAGTTTTTGAAATTATTTAAGAAAAAATAAAAACCGCTTCTCATGAGGCGGTTTTATTAATAATTACTTTAAAATTTTATATGTTGTATAATCTTTGATAGTCCTTAACTCATACATCTTATTTTTGTCCACATCTACCAGTCTGATATTAGCTAATGGAGCATTTTGACAATGAATAAAACTGATAAATTGGAAAGTATTAAAATTACCTTTTACGATAATATCAAAACCATTTTCTACTTCTAAAGAGCTATACCATTCCCAATCTTTAATTTTTTGATATTTATAAATAGATATATCAATATCAGTTAGAAATTCATCATTTGCATAATCATCACTATCTAATTGTTTTGTTTTCGTAACTATTCCTTGTGGTAATAAATTATTCCATTTTGAGTCTTCATCATTTAGTTTAATATTTTTTAAAATTGTTAGTACTGCATTCTTAAAATTGTCTAACACCTCTTTTGCATGTGGTATACTTCTAACATAAATAATTTGATAACCTTTTTGAGGTTTTTCTCCCTTTGTATTATATTTTATATTTACTAGTTCTGTCATTTTTTTATTTTTTAATAATTACTGCTTTATCATTAAATATTTTTTCAAAATCTTTTAAACTCATTGTATAGGAAGCCCCTTGATGTATAGGCAAAGGATCTCGTAAAAAAACTTTTCCATTTTCCACTTTCTCCAAAACCATAGCGTGCCCCTTAAATTCGTTTGTACCAACACTTACAATTGCTTTATCTTCAACGTCTAATTTCTCGAGTAATTTAGAAAATTTTATTTTTTCTTCATAAATTGCTACCACATCATCAAGATAACTATTATATAAAGCATCTGGAATATCTTTAATTCTTGCTCCATCTTTATTTGTATTCAATGCTTGTGCAAGATATTCTTCATTTTTTACAATATTTTTATCTTTCAAAACCATTTTAAGTGAAGTAGCTACACAAGTATAATCTTCACTTTGTCCAAAAACTTTGGTTTTGCTTACAAATTTTTGTAATTTAAATCCTGCATTTTCTGCAAATGTTTTAGTAGAATCACCTCCTCATTTTAAATACTTTCTACTATTAGGAATAAGGTCGTCAATTTTTTTACTAACATTATCCAACACCTCATCCAGGTGTTTACCTTCTCTATTTAACAAAAAACGTATCCATTCTATAAATCCTTTAAAACCGTTTTTACATGCCCTAGCAAAGGATTGGAGTAATTTAAGAAAAAATAAAAACCGCTTTTTACGAAGCGGTTTAGAAAATTTAGATTAAGAATTTATTTCATATTCTTCTCCTATTTGGTTTCCTTCATCATCAATTTCATTCCATTCAAATTGATAATATAATATTCCATGTTTTTTTAAACTTTGAACAATAGTATTTATAAAATTTTGAGCTCCATCAAATTTACCTAAAAACTCGGCGCTAAATAAGAATGCATTTTCATCTGACTCTGATATATATATGAATGTGTTTGAATCTTCATAATTAATTTCAGGCTGAATATCTGAAGCAAATCTATCTCTAATTTTATTACCATATATAGATTTCATTATAGCTTTCATTTTATCATATTCAATTTTTATATATCCTGCATAAACATATTTATTTTTCATAATTATTTAATTTTTAAATCTGGTTTTAATTCTAATTTTCCTCCTTTAGTTTGAATGGAAATATCTTCAATATTCAATTGTTTATATTTTTATAAAAAAAGCTGCCCGACTTTTTCGGACAGCCTCTTAAAAATTTTAAATTTAGACTAAGAATTTATTTCATATTCTTTTCCTATTTGATTTCCTTCCTTATCAATTTCGTTCCATTGAAATTGATAATATGAAATACCATTCTTTTTTAGATTATCAACAATTGTATTGATAAATTTTTGAGCTTCATCAAATGTCCCTAAAAATTCTGCACTGAATAAAAAGCCACCATTAAAATCATCATAAATATAAAGTTCTTTTCTGCTCTCTTTTAAAATAAATTCTACTTTTGATTTTTCAATGATATTTTTAAAGCTTCTATTTAACCATTTAGATATAATAGGATATGAGGATCTTATATATCCATTGTATTCAAATTTTTTCATAGTTATTTAATTTTTAAATCTGGTTTTAACTCTAATTTACCTCCTCTAGTTTGAATTGAAATATCATCAATTCTTAAATTATAAAATTTTTTATTTAGCTGTTCTATTATTTTTCGATGCCCAGCTTTTATTCTAGGTTTAGTCAATCCACTTATTTTCCTATTTTGCATGGCAAATGCAAAAGTTCTAGATACCGCATTTGTTTTATCATTTTTGAAAATATTCTCTGAAAGATTCATTAGCTCCTTGTCACTCATTTTAGAAATATCTACTATTTTACCATTTAATTTAATTTTACCTTCAAAAGCATTACGAAGTAAATTGTTAAAATTACTATCATCAATGAAAACAGCTAGATCTAAATCTTTTGGTTTTAATTTTCTTAAAGACGATCCTTGTATTCTAATATCGTTAGTTGATAAACCAATTGAACTTAGTTCACTTTTTAATATATCACAAAACTGTTCAAATTCTTTTAAATTTCTAAAACCAAAAGGATAACCTCTTTTTAATACGATATTAATGTAATTGTCCATCTGTTTTAGTAACTCTACTGATTTAATTTCTTTTATATTACCTGTTTTAACAAAACCTCTTAAATCTTCAAGACTCATATCTAATTGTAAAGCTTTTTTATAAATTGCTTCAAGATGTGTAGAATTATAAAATTTATTAATATTATCTTGTACTAACAGAGCTAAGATTTCAGTTTTAGAATAGTTTTTTAAACTTCTTCTTTCAACTTCATCTAACACCTCATCCAGATGTTTTCCTTCTCTATTTAACAAAGAACGTATCCATTCTATAAATCCTTTAAAACCGTTTTTGCATGCTCTTGCAAAGGATTGGATTAATTTACGGAAAAATGCTAATAAATCTGTAATACCAAAAGTAACAGTAGAAATAAATTCGCGTCCTAAGATTTTAAGAAATTGAATTAGTTTTTCTGATTTACTAACTGCCTGAGCAATATTACCAGAACCTCCAGTAAGAAGAGCCAATATAACCCCAACTATCACTTCAAATACAATATTTCCTGCGTAATAAGCGTATTGGTATCTCGAGATATTTCCTAATTTTTCAAAAAGACTTTTGATTAATGCTTCAAAATCCTTAAGTCTTAAGTTTTTTAAATCTTTAATAAGATCTATAAAACCATCCAAAAAAGCGGATGTTTCGGAGAATAAAAAATTAAGAACTTCCTCTAATGTTTCAATATTTTTTTGTTGTTCTAAATAATCATTATAACTTTTGATAGAAGCATCTAAACCAATGATAAAAGAAATAATCTGAAATAGAAATTCGAAAAGGCTGATTAATCCATTAATCAAACCACAAACAAAAGCATTAACAAGTTTCAGATATTCTCCTGCTATATCTGCTACAATAGTTACAGCAGATTTTATCATAGTATTGACTTTGGTTGTAAAACCTGTTAATTCTTCTATTACTTTTTTGAAACCTGATGGTAAATAATTCTCAACATTCAGCTTTTTTAATAAATTAAGATTCTTCTGTACAAGTTTTTCTAAAACAGAAATTCCGATTCCGATAGAAATAACTGTTGGAGAAGAAACTGCTTTTTCTACTAAATAGGGTTGATAATCATTTCTATCAGCTAAATAACGTTTTTCTGCTATTTTACTTTTTCCAATAAATTCTGCTATTTTAGCTACAGCTTCTGCCATACCATCGTTTATACTCCCGATTGCATTAAGTATAGAACCTGATTCGCTTTTTGACCAAGCATTTAGTTTGATTGCTTTATAAATATCAACTTCTGATAGTTGATTGTCTTGATGAACAGAATCTAAAACAAGCTTGGTATATTTAGCTTCTAACTCAATAGAGTCTACAATAATTGATTTTGTTCTATTGTCATACCAACTTCTGATTTTCTGCTTAGGAAATTGTGACATAAAATTTTGATAATATGTATTCCCTATATTTACAATGCAGTTTCGTCCACTAAAATTAAAATATTGGTTGTTCAATTTTTCATAATACAATTTGACATGATATGGATTAAAGCTTGATTTTTCTTTATCATAGGCTTCAAAAACCTTTGTACCAGTATCTTCTACTTGTACATGAGTTTCGTACGCATATCCGTGTACTTCCTTTGGTTTTTCATTTGGAGAATCTTCTTCTGTCGATTTTTTATTAGAGGAAGTTTTTTTTCCTGTATAGTTAAAAATAGAAATCGGAACATCTACTTTTATACTTTCACCTTCTTCTAGTCCAAATTCTTTGTAAAATGGACTTACTAATCGGTTAGAATTTTCATTAATTCTAATTTTCTCAAATGGGTCTTTTCCAAAAACTCCTTTTTCCAATTCTTCAAAAGAAATAAACTCGTTATTTTTGGCTAAAGACAATAAAATTTGCTGAGACTCCTCGTCCCAATCGTCGAGATCTCTTAAATAATCATTTGTCATAATTTGTGGTTTTTAATTATAAAAGAGCGCTCTTTCTTTTACAATACAAAGCTATACGGCGATTGTGCCAAAAGTTGTCGTAATGGAATTTTGATTTGAAACTTTATTCTTAATTAACTTTTGTGCCAATTGATGCAATACTTCTTTATTCTCATCAACATAGCTTAATCCTGCTTGAATCAATGCTTCAATGTTTTCTTTTCGGACATCATCCATCTCAGAAGATGCATTCTTAATTGATGGATTGATTCGATAATAATTCTGACGATTTCGCTTGCCTAACGTATTTATCATTTGAGACAATTGATAATCGACGGTTTCTGCATTTGCAGATAGTAAAATATCTATAAGTGGTTCTATCCATTTTAGCTTTCCTGCATTCTCAAATTTATTGTACGCATATTTTTTCAAAACAGTTCCAGTACCAATAGAAACGATTACCATATTTTTGATTGAAGGATAATTTGGTTTTTCTAGGTCTTGAAACAAATCTCCAAAAGGAATTTTTCGAGCTTCTGCATATGCACACAAAGCAGGATTATTTGCAAAAACTCCTCCATCAATCAACGTAAACAATTGGCCATACTTTGATTTGATTTGAGCTGGAGAAAAATAAGTTGGGGCAGCAGATGTTGCACGACAAATATCTTTTACCTGAAAATTGTTTGAATCTACATGCGCATTAAACGAATTAAATAATTTAGCTTTCCTATTTTCTAAATCATAAGCAGTAATTAACGATGGTTTTATTAAACTTTTCAATTCAAGGTTACCAAAGAAATCAGCTAAATGTTTTTCCAATTGTTCTTCAGAAATTTTTTCACTAAATAATCCAAACGGATTGATTAATCGTTGCCAAAATGAAACATTGAAAATATCATTTCCTTTTTCTGTGTATAAATCAAATGCTGTTTTAATCGAATAATTTGCTGTTCTTTGATCATTTGGATAAAGCAGAATAGAAGCTAATAAACCTCCAGTACTACTTCCTGCAATCAAATCAAAATAATCACCTATTTTGGCATATGGGTTATCTAATAATTGTATTTGCTCTTCGATATAACGGAGGATGATGCAAGGTATAATTCCTCGTATTCCTCCTCCGTCAATGGAGAGAATAGTAATTTTCTTTTTCATTTTTTTGTGTTTTTTTTGAATTGTTTAGAAAATAATGTAGCCCAATTTGTCCTGTTTCATTTTGATGAGGTCTCTCCAATTATTTACTTTTTGTTTTCCCTTAGAAGTCTGTAAAAACTCTTTTTCGAAATGACTTCCGTCTTTGAAATTTTTCCAATCTCCACCCCAAATCCATCCATATTTTTTGAAGATTGAAACACATTCCATCCAATCGGCTAAACCGTCATCGTCCCAATCGGTTTTCATATCCCAACTTGCCGTTTTTCCATCGATAATTAAACAGATATCAACTGCCAATCCATAATTGTGAATACTTTGTCCACCTTTAGCATTCGTTACTTTTAATCCTTTTTTTGTACGACCTTGCGCATAAAGATTATTTTGTTCTTCGAATGTTCGTAAAGCTTGTGTAATACGCACTTTAGCTCGTCCTGTTAATCGTTTATCTATTTCGTTGATAATTTGTGCCACTTCTTCTCTAACCAAAGGATGTAAAGTTGCAATGCGTTGTTGTGTTACTTTATCCATTTTATTGTGATTTTAGACAAAAGTAACAGCCGCTTGTGTCAAAAGTTGACGTAGTGGAAATGGATTTTTATTAAAAAGAAAAACCGCTCATTGAGCGGTTTTTAAAATTAACTGTTTTCTTCTACAAATTTTTTAAAATCATTTAGAAATGTTAAAATTTCTTCGTGCGTTAATTTTAATGTTATAATATCTGGATCATATTGTTTACCTCTTTGAGCTAGAACATCTATTAACAAAACGCCATTTTTATTCGAATAGAGGTTGACATCTTCATTGCCCCATGTATATTCTTCTCCTTTGGGTTTGGTTTTACTGTCTTCTATTCCATTTATAATTTTTTGAACTTTTTCTGAAGTCCAATCCCAACTACCAATATTATTAATTGTACTCTGTTCTGACTCTATTCCAAAAACCATTGTTCCGTCCCAATCATGTTTTTTAAAATTATATTTCATTTTAACTTTTTTTTATTATTATAATTTTGGATATGCATTCATAATATTTTCAGCTTCATCGATCTCTATTAAAATATCAAACTTACCAGAAGAATCTTTAAATTTATACTGCTTAAATTTCTTGCTCAATGAATCTGGATTTAATCCTATTCCTTTCTCCACCGTATTTTCGTATACATAGGCTATTTCTTGTTGTATTCTCTTAACATCCCAATTTTTAGGAAACATCGAAGATTCTGCAAGTTTAGGAAATGATTTACCATTTAGTGATTTTACAGATATTTTAGCTTTAAAAGGAATATCTTCGGCTATTTGTAACATAGAATAAGTATTCTTTGGATATATAATTTCATCTATCCTTACAAATTTATTCATAAAATGGCCTCCTTGTCCTTTCGTTCCTAAATATATCCATTCCTCATATTTCAACCATTTTTTATTGAAAACTTTTTGACTAATAAATTCAACATCTCCACTCAAATGATTTACAAAGTTTTCATCAAATTTATGTAACCATTTATTTAGATATATTTTTCTTAAACCATCTTGATCATCTATTAATCTATAAAATTTTTCTTTTACATAGTCTACAAATTTTCCACTTTTTACAGCTTCTATTAAATCTTCAAACTCTTTTTTTAGCCATTTGATCAATTGGTTGAGAGAATTTTTGACTTGAGAAGTAAGTTTACCAACGAAGTTAGCAGTTTTTGTGGCAAGTTGTTCTGCTTTAGTAGAAATTCTACTTATTTTTGATGATAAACTAACTACATTACCACTACCTGCCGTAAAAATTACAATAATAACTTCTAGTAAAATTTCAAAAGTGACGGCTCCAATAAAAAACATCCAAAAATATTGGTTGAGGTTAGCAATTTTATTTTTCAATAATTTACAGAAACTTGTTAACTCTCTCCATATCTTATTATCTGTAATCAATAATTTGATAGCATCTACTAAATGAGGTACTTTTTCTTCTAACAAATCAATAGTATCTTCTACAAATTCTAACTTTTCTTGGTGTTTAACTAATTCCGAAGGAGTCATTTTTTCTACCTCCAATAAAGGTATCTTATCCACAACAAAAGCTAAAAGCATTAATATTGTTTGTACCAAAGAAATTAATCCATTTGCTAATCCGCATAAAAAGGCATTTGCCATAGCCAAATCATGTCCCAATTTGTTTTTAACTAATTGTCCTGCATTATCTATCGCGTTAACTATTTTTACTAAACAATTTTTTAATCGTTTAAAAATTGTTTTTATAGATTCCGGAATTATTTTTTCTAATTGTTCTTTTGCAAAAAATACAATTGCTTCTGCAACATCTTGCGAAAACTCTTTTGTCTTTTTCAATAAATAATAGCCAACTCCAGTGATTAGTTCTTCGAAAGTACCTAAAAAACTAGTTAAACTTTTTAAACCTGTTGTTACAAAATTTTTTGCATCTTTAGAGTACATTCTATCTTGCTCTGTCATAAAAGCTTTGATAGGTAATAATGGTTTGTAAGGATAATTTTGACTCGTTGTATTTCTAAGACTCAGAAAATATTTTTCGTAATCATAGCTTACATCTGTCAGTTTATAAGTATCCAATATTTCTACTCCTGATTGTAAAAAATCTGCTACAGAATTATTTAATTTAGCTACTTGTTGATAAGCTTGATTAAGCTCATTCTTTTCTAAAAACTCAATCCTAATCGCTATTTCTAATAAAGAAGAAGAAATTTTATGAGAAGCTGCTATTTTTGATACAAAATCATTTAAAGAAGTTGTTGTCGTATTGAAATTGGTTATAAAAACATTAAAATTATTTCTTTCTAAAATTCCTCTAAAACCTTTTCCAATTCTTACACGACATGCTGTTCCAAAGAAGTTTGACTTTCCAGTACTTCCTCTTCACAATAAATGTTCATTTCATTATCAGCTATATTTTGATCATCATTATAGCGTTCAAAAACTTCACTACCAGATTTGCATGCTATAAAATTGGTATAGAATTTCTTTTCATCTTTTATTACTTTGTCTTTTGGATTACTAATTGTTACAAAATAGTTATAAAAAATACTTTGCTTTCCAAATGGACTTTCTATCGCAATTTCATTTGAAATATCTTGGAAAGTTTTGTTTGTTTTAATTCCATCAAAAATATTTTTTCCTTTTCCTAAAACTCCTTTTTCCATTTCTTCAAAAGAAATAAATTCGTTATTTTTAGCTAGAGATAATAAAATCTGTTGCGATTCATTATCCCAATCATCGAGGTCTTTTAAATAATCATTTTTCATAAAATTTACTTTTTTTTGTCGTTTTAAACAAAACTAAAAGTAGATTATGCCAAAACTTGTCGTAGGTGAAATGAATTTTTTGGTAAAAAAGAAATCGATGAAATCTGCAGTACAAAAACTGTTTGATTTCATCGATAGAAAATATATAGAGTTGTTATTTTAAAGAATTTGATAATTTTGACAAGAAGCAATTAATTGTTCTTTTATTTGGTTAATTAAAATAGGAGGCTCCAGTACTTTTACTTCTTTTCCATAGGACAAAATTTCTTGCATAAAATCATACGATGGATAAAGTAACATTTCAAACACACATTTTTGTGTAGTTTCTTCTACTATAATTTGAGAGTCATGCAATGGAAAACTTTTGATATATTCTTTCTGATTTTGGCTACATTCCAAAACAATTCGATACGGTTTTTGGTCTTGAAAACATATAATTCCAAAAGCATATTTGAAATAAGTTTTAAAATCCATTTCATATTTTTTAAACGTAGCATCGAATAGAGATAAATTAGATATCCGATCTAAACCAAAACATTTTACTTGTTCGTCCTTTTTATCAAGAGCAACTAAATACCAACGATCTTTCGATTCTTTTAAAATTAATGGATGTACCTTCCGTTCCGTAAATGTATTTTTTAAATAATTGTGATAAGAGAACTGGATTACTTTTCTATTTCTTATTGCATGTAGCAATTCATAAAAAGAATTTATTCCACGATGTTTTCTAGATTCTAGAAAAACATAGTCTTCAAAATCGGGATAAGTATTAAGTGTATTAATAATTTGATAAGATTCTAGTAAACGTTGATTGTACTCATCGACTTCCATGATAGGACGAGAGACAATTGTATACTTAAATAAATTAGACCGATCATTTATAATTTCGATATTAAATAAGTTTTGAATTGCTCTCAAATCCCTTTGAAGAGTTCGTTTAGAATAAGTATAAACCTCAGCATCTTGAAATTCAAATGAATTCAATAGATAATCTTCTATTCCTTCGTATGTAGCTGCTGACCTTTCTAATCTTTTAATGATAAGAGCATAACGTGTCAAAAAAAAATCTTTTTTCATACCTAATAATTTGATTGGATGGCTAAGATATTTTTTGATAACGCCAAAACTTGTCATTTTAAAAAAAAAGGAATAGAAAAAGTTATTCACACTTCGTCAATCCATTTGTACAAATCAACTTCGGAAGAGATGTCAAAGGTTTTTCTTAATCTACTTTTTCTTGTTTGCACAGTTCTTATTGCAAGATTGTTGTATTCTGCAATATCTTTGGTTGTAAAACCTAATTTGAGTAAAGAACAAAATTTGAATTCGTCTGGCGTCATTTCAGGATTAATGGACAAAAGATTGGCATAGAAATTCGGAAAAACTAACTTAAATTTAGGAATATAAGCTATATCGTCTTTTACAGCGAGTTTTACGACTTCTTCTATCGCATAAATTTGAGTATCAGTTCTAAGTTTTCGCCTTAGTTCGATAATCATTTTTTCGCTTCGCATAGTTTGTTTGTATAAACGAGCTACTCTAAAATGTTTTGATAGAATAAAATATCCGAAGCAAATAATTCCTATGAACGTTTCAATAAATGTAAAAATTCTTTGATTTCGTGTATATGTTTTATGTTCGGAATCTTCGATTGTAAAAATCCTAAAATCATAATAATGACTTATTATAAATAATATCAACGCAATAGTATAAATGATGATATTTAATTTAACCGTATCCTTTTCATTGAAAATAAATAACGAAGCAATCAGAATTACAAAATAATACATTGACAAGCCGTTTCCAAATCCCTTTGTGGTGGAGAAAAAGAAAATAACAAAAAGTAAGAAGATGAGGTTAAATAGCCAAGCTATAGGTTTAAACCAAATAACACAATCATATAAATTGTTCCAATACCTATTAAGGCACTAAAATAAATGGTATGACCAAAAAATAAATCGCGAATTCCATTTACATAAAACACGATACCTAAAGCAAAAGAAAATAAATTCATTCTTTGTGCATATATAAGTTCTAGTTCGTCTATTTGGGAGGGGATATGTCGATTTAAAATAAAATTCCAACTTTTCTTTATCATCATTCCGCAAATATAATTATTCGAGAAGTTTAGCAAAGTATTGTAAATTAACGATATAGTTATAAAAATACGAGATAAGTAAACTTTTTCAATGAAGAAGTAACTTCTACCAATCTTATTTTTAAAATTTTAAGAAACATGTTAGAAAAGCTTTAAAATAAACGTAATTTCTAATTAAGTCTCATTATAAATAAAATAGATAAAGTGTTTTAAATCAATATTGTGTATGTGTAAATATTGTTTTTGATATAATATGGTTATAAAAATATTTTTTTCCACTTTGCTACAGAGTTTCTACTGATATTAAAATGTTTTGCTAATTGAGCATCATTTAAACAATGTTTTTTCTGATAATTTAGAATCTCAATGATATCTGATTTTAAATAAGCATAATGTTTTCGGTCAATTTCAGATTTGTAGCCAAATATTTTATTATTTATATCAATAATATCTAAAGATGATACCTGCTTTTTATTAAAAAAATAGGAGAACTCCTGTTTCTTTTCAGGAAACATTTCATCTAGAATATCATTGTAAATTTTTTTATAATTTGGTTTTATTATTTGTTCTTTTCTAGCCATTTGTGTAAAGTTGTTTTAGGTATTCTATAATTCTCAATGACTTGTTTTGTCGTCATTTTATCCGTTTTAATTTTATCTACAATAAAATCAATTAGCTCTTTTGTATAAAGGTTTTTTCTGAATTGAGGCAAAGAGTTTCTTTTATCTGTTTGATTTGGAGGATTTGGAGGAGAGAATAAAATGAGATGTTGAGAGTAAATTCTAAAAAAATCATATTCTAATAATTTGCTCCATCTCAATAAAATTTTTGAGTCTAAACTTTCAGAAGAATACATTTTTTGAAGATCTATTTCATTGCATTTTAAAAAATTACAAATACGTGTGTTTTCAATGTTACATTCATTTACTCGTTGAAGAATAATAGATCCGATATGGATGTTTTTGAAATTCATTTTTCATTTATTTAATATAAAATAGAATTTTAATAAAGAGAAATAGAAAAGTAAACTCTAAATATGAAGTCTTATTTTATACGACAAATTATTGCTTTTGATAGTTAAAAATCTCTTTCAATTTTTAGATAAATGAAAGAGATTTTAATTAAAAAAATTGTTGTAGGTAGTTTATTATCTATAAGAGATTAATAAAAAGATTGTTTTACAAACCTGTTACTTGCTCTATTTTTATATATACTTTTAATTTTTCTACATCAGTTTGCACAGTAGTAGGATCCATACCTGCCATAACAATAGCTGTGTATGCTACTTTTGTGTTAGAAGTTGTATCAATCCAAGTGTATCTTCTATGTTCAGGACCAGAATTACTTGCATTATAGATTCCCTGATCTGCCCAAGCACCTGTATTTGAAGTAGACAATGTTCTCCATGTATTTCCTACACCTCCTCCAGGTGTTTTTGAAGGTACTTTTAATGAGCCTCCAGCATCTCCTATATAACCACCATATTCTGTGTTGTAATTCCACATAATTGTTTTTAAATCAGCAGTATTATTACGAATCAAGACGTTGTTCTCAGTACCACTGTCTGTACGATAAGTATTATTTTTTGAAGTAGCTGTATTATTCTGAATAGAGTGTCTCATAAAAACTTTTATAGTATATAAACCGTCAGGAGTTGTAGCATTAACAGTAAAGCCTTTTACACCTGTATCAGGATCTGTTACAAATTTCATGTAATCCATCACTGCAATTATTTTAATATCAGCGTTCATTTGCGTACCAACAGTTATATCTTTACATCCTGTTATATCAGTATTTGCTTCAAAAAAAGAAGTTAAATCAAATGAGATTCCTATTGGCGACGACTGAGAAGCAATGGGTATTCCTTGTACTGCAAAAACTAGGTAGCCTGAACCATACTCTAACTTTCCATCTGCAATTGTAGCCGTAATATTAGGATTACCTACAGATGTTAAGGTAACACCTACAAATTTTCCACCGTTTCCTCCCGTATATGGAACTTTGATGATACTACCTGACAGTATAGGTTTAGGAGAAGTTCCATCAATATTTTGCGAAGGATCTATTGTAGAAGCGGTGCAATTTACAGATGCACTTGCTTTAACAGAAGTAGTGTCCTCAATGCTTCGCCATTCGGTTCCGTTCCAGAAATAATATCCTTTTGGTAAAGCTGTACCTATATTATAAACTAGTAAACCCTGTGGTTGGTTTGAAATATCATTATCACCATCTGCATTAAGATCCGTTGTATTAGAATTTAAAGTAATTCTAGGAACAAGTAAACCTTTATTTATTGATGAAACATCAAGCATAGCATATTTATTAGGATTTGTACCTATACCAGTCGCTCCAGATTTAGTGACTATAAAATCATCTTCAAAATGTTTAGATGTTGGCTCTCCACTTGAAGGATTGGTAGTTTCTGCTGTTAATTTTCCATCAATATTGAATAAGCCTTGCGGATTGGAAGTATTAATACCTACTTGGCCAAAAGAGAGGATAGAGAGTAAATTTATAAAAAATAAAATGCCTTTTTTCATACTTCTTTTGTTTAGTTTTAAATGATTTACAAACTTATTCTCTTTTCTTTTTTATGAAAAGAAATCAACTACAGCAAAGCTACCTTCCTTTGTACGACATAGGTACTTAATCTTTTTTAGAGGGATTGTATTTTTTACCTGTTGTGTATTTTTTTTTAAGTTTAATTAATTGTTTTTAAGTTGTTTAGTTTTTGTTATTTCGGAAAAAATCCCATACATGAATTTATCTTTTTTTATTTAAACAAATTATGGTTGTTATTTTTTAAGTTCAATATTTCATGTGGTATGAATTGTTACAGATACGGGATTTTTTTATCCCGTATTGTAACTTAATAGGTTTGTTTGGTTAAAACATTCTGGTAATTCGGCAGTACCATTTTCGAACATTATCGGCATTATTTGTCGTGTCCATATTATCAATGGTAAAAGACATTTCTACTTTGTACCATTTATTTCCTTCGAGGATAAAATCAAAATTATATCCTTCGGTATTATTTGAGTATGTAACCGCAGTACCTGGAGTCGAAACTCCTTTTACCATATTTACACCATATCCTAAATACATTCCGTTATCAAGATTCTGATAACCATTAGGAGCTAGGATGACATTCGCATCACCACGTCCTTCTTGGGAGGTCATTCCCATCCACCAAAATTTTTGAGCTTCATTACTTATATTGTATACTCTAGGCACAATGGATACAGGACCTGCGGAATTAGAACTTGAGATTGCGAAAGCATCAAACTGAAAAGTGTCTTCAATCGTTGGCATTTTATCTCCATTGCTGCTTAATAAAACATTGGAAAGACTTGCTAAAACCCCTGTTCCACTAAAATATTCTGATTCGCCTCGAGAAAGTTCATTTTTTCCTACAGTAGCAGAACAAGATTGTCCAAAAAAATCTATTGCAAATTCTGCGGTATTTGGAGATGAACCAGAAGGAGTTCCAGTTATTGAGTATATTAGTTGACCAACTCCATATTCTAAATCACCATATTGTAATGTAGCTGTAAGACCAGTTATTCCTGTAGAAAGTATTGGCGAACCAGCAGGATAAGATCCTCCATTTCCTCCTGAATAAGGAATTACTAAAGTTCCAATATAAGGAACTCCTTGTTCGAATTTTTTTGGTGTGATATAAGCTAAACTACAATCTAATTTGTTAATTGAAGGAGAAATACTACTTCTTGTAGAAAATTTAACCCATTCGGTTCCGTTCCAATAGAGATAACCTTCTGTTGTTAATCCTCTTTTTCCTAAGTTGTAAATTAGCAATCCTATAGCAGGATTGGCTATTGTGGTTTGGTCTGTATTGCTTTCTAACGAAACTTTAGGACCTAAAAAACCTCTTTTGTTGCCATTAGAGGCACCATCTGTATTTACATCCAAAATAGCTGATGGATCTGGAGATATTGTTCCAATTCCAACACTACCAGAAGACGTAATTACAAAGTCATCTGAAGCTTGTAAAGGATCTGGAATTCCTGTTTTTGGATTTGTTGTTTCGGGAGAAGATTTACCATCTACATTAAAAATTCCTTGAGGATTTTCTGTATTAATCCCTACTTGCCCGAACGAGAGGACAGAGAATAAAGTTGTAAAAAGGAAAACGCTTTTTTTCATACTTTTTGTTTAGTTTTAAAATAATGTGCAAACCTATTGGCTTTTATTTTTTGAGGAAAGAGATTGACTACGGCAAAGCTACTTTATGGCATACGACATGGCTACTTTATTGTTTTTAGTTGGATTGTATTTTTTATCTGTTATAAGGTTTTAACAATGTAATTTGTTTATTTTTAATCATTTATTCTTTATTATTTCGGAAAAAATATTATTTTATGAATTTGTCCCCCCTATTTGTCCCCCCTCTAAAAGTTGAGCTCNNTATAACGCAATTTATATAGGTTGCCATTCTACTCTCTCCTTCCTATTAAATAGGATAATTCAAAAACTTTAATTTATATGTACGAAGGAACAATTGGTGAAATTCGGATGTTTGCAGGTCCGTATGCTCCTAGGAATTGGGCTTTCTGCTATGGACAAATTTTGTCTATTAATCAGAATCAAGCTTTATTTAGTATACTGGGAGCGATGTATGGAGGAAATGGCGTAACAACATTTGCCTTACCGGATTTTAGAGGCCGAATTCCTGTAGGGTTTTCAAATGAAATTTCTTTAGGGAAAACGGCAGGTGAAGAAACGCATGCCTTAACCTCTACAGAAATGCCTGCGCATCTACATCTTGTAGAAATAAAAGGTAATCATTTTAAGGTAAGTGCGAAGGGTGCTACTCAAGCAAGGATTACATCAGGCTCTAGTTTGGCTGCACCTGTTGAATCAAGAGGTCGTATGAAAGTTCCTACACAAGGTTTTGTACAGACAGAACCAAATGTGGGGCTGAATAGTAACTCCGTTGATTTAGGAGATGTTACACTAGAACCACAAGGAGGAAACCAGGGACATGAAAACCGTATGCCTTCTTTAGGGATGAATTATGTGATTTGT
>NZ_DKHL01000009.1:842-58141 GCF_002453775.1 Empedobacter sp. UBA6745 | reverse complement strand
ATTAACAAACGAACGTGTTTTTTTAAGAAGTTTAGGTATAACTTATCTCCAGTTATCGAACGTATAGATTTGGCTACGAAAAAAAGAAAGATAGTATATCAAAGTAACCCCGATTTGGCAAAGTTAGATTTAGGTAAAAGTGAAAGTATAGAATACAAGAACATAAAAGGAAACAAATCGAAAGGGATTTTACTTTACCCAACTAATTTTAATCCTACCAAGCAATATCCTGTTATTTACTATATATACGAGAATATGACGTATAAAGTAAATCAGTTTGCAAGTCCAACAAAACATACGGAGGACGGTTTTAACATTCTTAATTATATATTGGATGGGTATTTTGTTTTTTTACCCAATTTAGATTATCAAATAGGAAATTTAGGTGAATCAATTGTCGTGAATATAGAAAATAGTGTAGAAGAACTAGCAAGTCGATCTTATATTGATAAGAATAGATTAGGACTAATAGGGCATTCGTTTGGTGGTTATGAAGCGGCATTTATAGCAACGCATTCCAATTTGTTTAAGGCAATTGTAGCGGGTTCTGGCGTGATGGATTTGGTTTCTTGGTCGCATGATGTACAATGGGAAGGTTGGTTTAGAGAGCAAGCATGGAGGTTAGAAAGTCAGCAGTTTCGAATGAAAGATAGTTATTATACGGATAAAAATAACTATATAAGAAACTCACCTTTCTATCAGGTGGAAAACATGAAAACACCTTTATTGTTGTGGGCTGGTAAATCTGATTATAATATAAATTGGTATCAAAGCATATATATGTATATGGCAATGAAAAAATTAAATAAAGAAGGTAAATTGATTTTATTTAATAACGATGGTCATTATTTAACTCGTAAAGAGAATCAAGAAATGTTATATAATTCAATCTTAAGTTGGTTTAATACATATTTAAAATAAGAGAAAGGAGCTATTACGCTCCTTTCCTTTAAATTATGGTTGCCAATGCATCAAGTTTTGACTACATTGAGTACCATTTTTAAATTCAAATACTTCTTGAGAACCAATTGTACAACTTACAGTTCCTATGTTATTGCAAGTGGCATCTACCTGTTCACATTCTTCTAAATCATTGTAAATATATGCAGTTGCATACCCTGTAGATTCGTTAGAAGATTTCCCTTCTGTGGCAAATGCAAAAGCAACAGCCATCATTCCTACCCCAATTGGTAGCGTTTTTCTTAGAAAATTTGTTTTCATTTTGTATAATTTTAATGTGGTGACTTACTCTATTATACAGGTTTTCAGTCTTCCCCTGCGTTGCGCAACGATTTATTTTTTTAATTGGTAACGATAGATTTCATCATCAATTACAGCGAAAACAGAGTTTTGGTATATTTTAAAATCCCTAAGTTGTTGTTTAGGTTTATGATAGAGGTAAAAACTGTGGAGATAATGGTTGTTTACGAGATCATATACATCTATGATGCTTGCACTTTGGTGTTCTTCTTCAAAATTTCCCAGTCGTTTGCTGTGGATGTAGAGATAATCACCATAGGTAGCTATCGTTTCATTCACTCGAATTGTCTTTGGACCTAATCGATAGTTTTGGTCTTTTTTATAAAAAGCAACATCAAGTTCTGGTTCATTTAAAGAATCGATGCTTTTCATAACATTTTTTTCATTCATCATAGAATCAAGGATGATAATTTCATTTTTATAATAATAGACATATAAAAAAATCTGATGTTGTTCATTCCAAATGAGTAATCCATCCAAATCAAATGCTCCATTTTGTTGGCTTTTTAGAGTTGTATCGTTTATTTTTAGTTGAAATCCATCCACTGTTTTATACAATAAAGCGAGTGCTGTTTGTTTAGTTTTTTGACTTGTTACAGAAAGACCAAAATGATCATCTTTTCCAGGAACATATTGATTGTAATAAGCATTATCAATAGTTTCAAGAGAAGTCGTGTAATCATATAATATTCCTTTTTCTATAATTCCTACTGTTCCATCCCCTAAGTAGAAATAAGGGGAGTTAACGTATGTTATTATTCGTTTATAAGGGAGTAGCTCATTTTTTATTTTGATCCGATTATTAGTCACATTTTGTGTATGATAATCATAAGTTCTAAGAAATAAAGGAGCATTAGGATGAGCTAAATAAGCATAGCAACTATCAATACCTGCTATATAATATCCTGTGGATTCTAGATTGAGTGTAGTTAGTTTTTCTGCAAAATGCGGAATGTATTTACGTGTAAAAGCATTATTATATTGAGATTTTTTTTCAGATAAACCGTATATAATGGTTACACTAACAACTCCAATTAAAATAAGAAAGGATTGTTGAATGATATAGTCTTTCCATCTTTGAGAGGATTTTGTTATCCTAATGCCAATTAGAGCTAAACCTACAAATACGATATTAAAAATCAAATGTTCCGTCCATCCCATCTTTTCTAAAGCTCCACCACAAGAACAAGGAGTAAACGCCGTGAAATGTAGGATAATTACAATATAAGTAGTGAACATCACCATTAAAAAAAGTGAAATTTGTAAGGCTAATTTTCTAGTTCGCTCAAACATCAAGAAAACTGCTGTTACAAGTTCTATAGCAATAATTCCATACGATATAGGAATCGCATAACTTGCTAATAAGGGCGATTGTCCTAACTGAGTTTGAAAAGTTTCAAAATCCATCAGTTTACTCACCGCTGCATAAATAAACAAAACAATAAATAGGTAGCAGATGAGCGTTTGTATAAACGGTGCAATTTTTCTCATCTTTTAGTATTTTACGGTTAATGCTAAAACATTAAGGATTAGTGTTATACAAATTTCAGAGAAGTTATTGAGCAAGTCAATACTTATTTTTAGATAAAACAGACGATTTTTTGTTAATGCATCTCGTTTTTTAAAAATAGATATCATTTTTTGAAATACATCTCATTTTTGAGAAGTTTTAGAATTGTTCTATATAAGGTAATCTTATTTTAACCAGATTATTTGAAACCCTTTTTCTCGATACAAAATTCTTTTTAGAATTCCATTCGAAATGAAGGTTTTATTGATAAAGTGTTTTTTTAATGAATTTGAGGTTTAGTAAATACACGATTTACTTCGAAATAACAATTCATCCTTATTCCCATTTCAATAGATTTTAAATTAATTTTTTTTGACTTGGTTCAGCAACAATTCGAATGTAGATTGAATGACTTTAAGTAGTTCAAACCTGATGAGCTGTGAACAAAATTGGTGGTTGATGAATGGGAATGGCTAAGGGAGAATTTAGATTTACGTATTATGAGTTATGTATTACGAATTAGAAATATTATGTGTTAAAAAGTGTTAAATTCATATATCGGTGTATATCGAAAATGATACTTTTCTGTATCGGTTGTGTATCCGAGCAGTATCCATTCTGTATCCATTGTATATGCGTTCTGTATGGTTTGTTCGGTGTTCGTGTATCGAAAGTAGGAGTTTTTTATTTCTTTATGATTTAAGATTTTATATGTGAGACATTAGTATTGAGAGATGTGATTTCAGTTGTAAAGAGTAGTATGAAAAACACTATTCATTTATTTTTTTAGTTGTCGAATTAAATAGCTTGTTGTTGATGGTTTTATTTTTTTAGAAATGATCTATTTTTCTAAAAATTGGTGTTGTATGACAAAAAGGTAAAAAAAAGTTTTTCATTGATTATAAATGACATATGGTTTGTAGTAACTTGTTTTATATGGAAAGAGATTAGAATTTTATGAAAAGTTTATGCAGTGGTTAGTTATGGTATGAGGAATGTGGAGTGAGATAGGCTACAGATAAAATGACTAATAACTATAAAAAAATAAAAGATAGATTTAGTTTAAAAAGAAAGTATTTACCTGACGGAACCAATGGACAGCTTTGGTTACAGCAACAACTGATTTGCATTAAAATTGAATTACTATGGAAAGAGAACAAACTACGTAAATCATGTATACCAGAAGGATGTTACACAATAAAAAAGAGAAGCTCACAAAAATTTGGAGAACATTTTCTGATTACAAATGTGCCCAATCGTTCAATGATCTTAATTTATCCTGCCAATCATGCAAAAACCGAGTTGCAAGGATGTATAGCTCCAGTAACCAAATTAACAGGTGAAGGGAGAGGAGAGTTATCAAGAAAAGCATTTACAAATTTTAAAACATTAGTAAATGATAAACTTGATCGTGATCAAAAAGTGATTTTAATGATTAAAAGTAAACAACATGACAATTATTAATCGTTTTACAGCACCTACTCCTAAATTGTTCCAACAATTACGAAACATAGGATTAACCTTAGCTGCAATTGGAGGAATATTGATCGCTGCTCCTGTAGCATTACCAACAACATTGGTGACCATAGGAGGTTACCTAACAGTTGCAGGAGGAGTAATATCAGCTGTAAGTCAATTGACAGTAAACGACAAAGTTCAAAGTAATGATGATGAATAATAGTAATACATCGTTAATTGTTGGAACGATAGGAGGTACAATGACAAGTTTGGTAGCGACTATTCAATGGGAGCAACTTGTTTATACGATTTGTATGGGAATAGTTGGAGCAATATGCAGTTATGGAACATCATACTTACTGCATAAGAAAAACAACCCTTACGACGAAGATTAAGTGTTTGATTATAAATAAGATTTGGAAATCTTATTTTATTGATGTAAATTTTAAAATCATTCATTTAAGTTTCATTGAAGTAATTTTAATTATTACAGAAATGAAAAATAACGAATTACAAAGAATGGTGATTTATCCGAAAGATGTATCAATCATTACAGGAAAAGGATATAGGCAAAGTCTTCGCTTACTCAATAGAGCTAAGCAATTAATCGGAAAAGAAAAAAAGACTTCCTAACATTTGACGAATTTTTGATCGTTTTTAAGATGAAATCGTAAAACCAAAAATGAAAAAGGTTCTCAATATTTTAATTGAAAACCTTTTTCTATATAACATAGTTTTTTAAGACTTATTTGCCGATACAGAACTTCCCAAAAATTGTCCCTAATATATCTTGATCAACATCTATTTCACCTGTGATATGTCCCAAATACGTTAAAGCTTCACGGATATCCATGGCTAACAAATCCCCAGGAAGTCCCATGTCCATTCCTTGTTTGATTTTTCCAATTTGAGAAAGTGTATTTTGCAACGCTTCTAAGTGACGAGAGTTTGTAACGATTGTGTCATCCTGATTTGTTCCTTTCAATTTGATTTGATGAATTAGATTTTCTTTCAATGCATCAATATTAAATTGATCTTTTGCCGAAATTTCTAAATGAACAACATCTTTAAACTCTTGTTTAATAGCAGCTGAGATAGCCGATTCATTATTCGTTACATCAATTTTATTGGCAACATTAAACAAGATTTTTCCTCTACGTTGCAAGTCATCCAATTGATTGGCAATTTGGTTATCAGCAGTTATATTGGCATCATACAAATAGATAATAATCGAAGCATTGTCTATTTTTTCAAATGTTTTTTCGATTCCTATACGTTCTATCGTATCTCCAGCTTCACGAATACCAGCTGTGTCAATAAAACGGAACCCAACGCCGTCGATGTAAATAGTTTCTTCTATCGTATCACGTGTTGTTCCTTCAATATCCGAAACAATGGCGCGTTCTTCGTTTAATAAAGCATTCAATAAAGTTGACTTTCCTGCATTCGGTGCACCAACAATTGCGACTGGAACACCATTTTTAATTACATTTCCAAAAGCAAAAGAATCAGCTAAACGTTTTAAGATAGATTGTAATTTATTCAATAAATCATAGAATTGTGTACGATCTGCAAATTCAACATCTTCTTCAGAGAAATCCAATTCCAACTCCATCAAAGCTGCGAAATTGATCATTTGATCACGTAAATCTTTGATTTGATTCGAGAATCCTCCACGCATTTGTTTAATCGCAATTTCGTGCGAAGCTTTCGAATCCGATGCAATCAAATCTGCTACAGCTTCTGCCTGTGTTAAATCCATTTTGCCATTCCAAAATGCACGGAAAGTATATTCACCCGGATCAGCATTTCTGATACCTATTTTATTTAAAAGTTCTAAAACTTTTTGCTGAATATAAATCGATCCGTGTGTCGAAATTTCAACGACATCTTCACCTGTATACGAATGTGGATTCTTAAAAATTGAGAACAATGCTTCATCAACAATGGTATCTCCATCCATCACATAACCCAAATGTATGGTATGCGATTCGGCATCATTCAAAGATTTAGTGGCATTAAATTTTGATTGATAAATCTGAGCAACTTTAGAAATTGCTTCTGGTCCAGAAATACGAATAACCGCTATTGCGCCCATTCCATTGGCAGTGGCCAATGCACAAATTGTATCGTTGTTTAGCATAATGCAAATTTACAACATATTATGTTGTTGGAAAATTATAATTTAATTGTTAATGATTTGTGAAAAAAGTTAAAGTTTATTTTTTTAATTTATTAGAAAAAGAGAAGTATGCTTTTGTTAACGAGTATTTTAGTTGTTTTCTTTTTGGCTGGATTTCTTAAAATGGATGTTTTAACATTATTTTGGGTAAATTGATAAGACTAACTTTGCGCTCCCTAATCCATATGAAAGTCAATTAGACATACATAATTGAATTTTAAATATAATGAAAACAATTTTAGTTTCACTCACAACATTACTCTCTACTACCACAATGTTTGCCCAAGTCGGAATTAATACTGATACACCAAGAGGAGATTTAGAAGTAAATGGAGATATGGTTTCTAATCAATTAATTTTTCCTAAAAACTTAGCTCCAGTTGAGGCAGATATTAAGAAGTCTTATAATTTATTAGTACAGAATACTGTTACAAATAATATTGAAATATTAGATGTAAGAACGACAGATAATACAGGTATTGCTGCTTTGGTTACTTTTGAGCTTATTGCTCCAGAGGGAGATTGGGTTCAAAGTTTTAATACAAGAATTGATGCAAATAAATATGCTTTGGTTGTATTGAGTGGATATTTTTCTGAAAATATTACAGGAGGTACTACTATAAGTGCTTTACCTGGGGTTGGTGCTAAAGTAGTAAATAATGAATGGACATTAAATGCAGATTATCCCGCTTTAAATTCAACTGTAACTAATGGAACTCAGAAATGGGTAATCACATGTTCTATTTTTCCGAAAACTTATGTAAAAATATTCCCAGAACAAACTGTTGAAATGAATAATTCTGGGACTAATCTAAATACAGGAGGCACTCCAATATTAAATTAATAAAAATGAAAAAATTTTTAATTGTAGGTATTTTATTACTTACAACAAATATTTCGTACGGTCAAATAGGAATAGGTGTTTCTAATAGTGATTTAACTTCTGAAGAATTACAAATTAATGGAAATTTAATTATTACAAATAAAGTTGGTCAAGTAAATAAGTTAGAAGAATTACTTGAAAAAAAGACAGTTAATAATGTTGAAGTTAATACAGACTATAGAGTAGTTGCTCAAGATCCGAATCTGGTAGGAGATGTTAGTGGACAAATAAAAGAAATGTATGGTCAACAAAACGTTTTACCAATTATCATTCAGCCTTATGAAATACAGAATGTGAATGGTGATGATTTAGATGATTTAAACCTTAATATTCCATTAAGTGATTATTTTGTGGCTATCACAAATTTTGAAGCTGTTGATAATTTAAAACAAGGTTTTCCTGCTGTAGCAAGTAAAGGAAGATTTGAATACAATGCCTTTGTAGGGACAGATAATATGTGGCATGTAAAAGTTAGAAACCCTTCAACAAGTCCTGCAAATACAACTAATGCTTTTAATTATTACTTTGATGTATTAATTTATCCGAATAGATTTTTCAAAAACTTGAATTTAAAATCCTATAATTTAAATAATAGTAAAAGTGGAGATGCAGTAACACCTATAGTTGATTAAAATGAAAAATAAAATATACAGTGTAGTAATTATACTACTTACAACCATAACATTTGGACAAACTTATACTCCAGGAGTAGGAATTAATACCGATAATCCTAAAAGAACATTAGATGTAAATGGAACAACAATATCGAAAGGGAGTACTGATAAATGGTTTTTTGAGAATCCTGGAATTTATACAGGAAAATCAAATGATAGTTATTTAACCGTAATTGATAAGGATGATAACAAAATGAAAGTTTTCAATCCTTCTACAATGAGTTACGCTTCAATCAATTATGCAACGTTCAGGTTTAATAAATTACCAAATACAGGTTTAACAGAATATGACACAAAAATAGATGCTTCTAAATATCATGTGATGATTGGAGGATTTATAATTTATGGTATAGCGAGTGGTGAAACGAAAGATAGTAAAACAGTTTCTGGAACATCTACAAGAATTAATGGTAATGTGTTGTATACTTCTAGAGCATATATTGGATCAGGAAATACATGGAGATTAAAATTTCAACCAAATAATGGTATTACATTTGATCAAACTCGTATAGATTTAATTTTAAACGTAGCTATTTATAGAAAAAATCTTTTATTATCTGATACAAATGAAAAGATAGTTGTAGATATGAAAAACACAAAAACAGCAACAGCTCAAGCTCCAGCAAAAATTTAAAAATATGATAAAATAATTTTTCTACTTTAGATAATTGGCATGCTTTTAGTATTTCCATCCGAAATTGGATTTATAATGTCATCAAAAAAAAATTATGCTACAAAAAGAGGTTTTGGAATTGGTAATTTTAGAATTAAAATTGTAGATGTACTTATTGTAATATCTGCTTTGATATTACTTGCAGTAGTATTTAAATAGACAAAAAAAAGCTTCTTAATATTAAGAAGCTTTTTTTTATTTATTTTTTAATTTGAGTTATAACTTGCTCTCACAGTAATTTGAGCCGTTTTTTGGCGAGATGTAGTATTCAATGAACCTCCAGCCGAATATTCCTCATTATCATTTTTTCCTGTAATCTGAAAAATACCCAAATCGGCTTGTTTCAATTTTCCTAAACTAGCACCAGATTTTGTTGCAATATTTTCAGCGCGTTGTTTTGCATTTTCAGAAGCTTGTGCAATCAATTCAAGTTTTAAATCTTCTAATTTCGAGTAATAATAATTTGGATTAGATGAACTCAATTCGATGCCTTGGCTAATTAAAGTTGATATTTCCCGCGAAGCTTTCTCTATTTTATCCAATTCTTTCGATTCGATTGTCGCATCTTGCGAAAGATTATATCCTGTAAATTGACTTATCGAATTTCCGTTTGCATCTGTTCCGTACTGAAAATCTTTTGAAATATTTACCGCTTCAAAAACAATTTCTTTTGGATTGATTCCTTGCGAAATCAAAAAGTTTTTGACAACCGTTTGATCAGCTTTTAATTGATCCGAAGCAACACGTAAATCATAATCTTTTCGACTAAAAGTTGCACGCCATTTAACTAAATCGGCATTAAAATCTTTCAAAGCATTTCCAGTAACATTGATCGATTCAGAACTTCTGAATTTATATTTGTAGGTGTTCCCTAATATACATGTTGCAGCAATCAGTCCAACGGCTAAAATAGATGCTACAATAACTGAAAATTTATTCATAGTAATTTGGTTTTCAGTAAAAGTACAAAAAATACTAAAGATGCGTTTCACTAAAAATAGTGAGATTAAGCAATCAAAATAGGAAATTCTTGATCGATGATAAAGATGATTAAATTACCTTCTGAATAATCAATTGTAACCACATCTTCATTGGCTTTGTTACGAGTTCCTATACGAGAAAGTAAGTTCAAATCTTCTTTATTCAAAGGATATTCCAAACCTTTTGTGATAATATTTTTACATTCAGGAAAGGGGAGAAGCGAAATTGTTCTTCCAAAATAACCTTCTAATTTCGTTTCTTTTTCTGCGAAAAAATATTGGCTATAATTATCGTAGAACAAAATATTGATTTGATCTTTGAATCGATATGCTGCATTTAGATTTCCAATAAAATGATCTTGTTGACGACCACTTGCTCCAAAAACATCAACGTTTTTGAAACCTTTATCCAAAATGATTTGTAATGCTTTTGCAAAATCTGTGTCATTTTGATCTGGAGTAGAAATAACTTCTATTTCAGAAGGGAATTGACTGATTTCGAAAGAATCAAAATCGCCCGAAATAACATCGGGCGTTATATGTAGTTTTTGTAAATAACGAAATGCACCATCTGTACAAAAAATCATATCATAATTTGATGTATCAGGCAGGATAGTAGGGACTTCGCCATTCAAAAATAAAAGTGCTTTTTTATTCACCTGGAATCCATTTTACTTCTTCGTGATTATTGTCTGTGGCAATTTTTCGACCTAAAACAAATAAATAATCAGAAAGACGATTCAAATATTTTTGTAATTCTGGACGAATTTCTTCTTCTTCGGCCAAACCAACTGTCAAACGTTCGGCACGACGACAAATACAACGCGCAACATGTGCATGAGAAGCTGGTTGATTTCCACCTGGAAGAATAAAATGAGTCAATTGTTCCAATTGTCCTTCCAAATCATCAATCCATTCTTCTAATTGTACAATATCTTCTTCAGAAATAGTTTTCGGAATACGAGGTTTACCATTTGCCAAGTATAATTTATCCACTGGTGTTGCTAATTCAGCTCCAAGATTGAATAAACCTTTTTGAATGATGATAATTTCTTCCTCTAATGCTGGATCAATTTCATAAGAACGAATCAATCCTAAATAAGAATTTAATTCATCAACTGTTCCGTAAGAATCAATTTTTAGACTATTTTTAGAGACACGTGTTCCTCCATATAAACCTGTTGTTCCTTTGTCTCCTGTTTTTGTATATACTTTCATGTGATTTCAACTAATAATTATCGAAGATAAGAAAATCTTAAATATTTTTTGGTAAAAGTGGTTTAGTAAAAAAGTGATATCCGATAGCTACGATGACTAAAATAACTGTAGTGATTATCCAAAGTGTATTAAAACCGTAATCGGTAGCTATGTGAGTTCCTAAAAATGGCGAAACAATAAAGGCAATTGCTGCTGTCATTCCGTTTAATCCCATATAAGCTCCTCTGTTATTTTTTTGCGAACGAAAAGCTGTAACCGTTGACATCAAAGGTAAAACAAGCATTTCTCCAATAGACATCAGTCCAATTGCTAAGTACAACATTCCTAATGTGTGACTAAATGTGAAGATAAAATAACTAATTGCTGTGATAAATGAACCGAAAACTAAAAGTTGTGTAACTGTAAATCTTTTTTCGGTATAATGGATCAACAACATTTCGAATACAACAATGATTATTCCACTGAATCCCATTAATAATCCAATTTCTGTTTGTGTTAAATGCACTACATCTTTATAAAATAATGGAAGTGTATTTAGGATTTGGAAAAATGCAATAGAGAATAATACACAAAACAGATTGAATACTAAGAAAGGTGTATCAGTGTATGCATTACGTTCTTTTTCGACTACGGCTTTATCAGAAATATTTTCTGTGGCAGCATTTCGTTCTTTTCTTCCATTGAAAAAGACAAAGAATACAATTCCAGCAACCAAAGCGGCTCCTGCATTACAATAGAATAATAAATCGTACGAATAATTAGATAAAAAACCTCCCATTGATGGACCAATTGAAAAACCTAAATTAACCGCCATTCTATTCAACGAAAAAGCACGAGTGATATTTTCTTTCTTAGCATAACGTGTGATGGCAACTGAGTTTGCTGGACGAAACATTTCGCTAATAATACTCAAAACAAGCATAATAACAGCAAAAGATTCTACCGTTTTAAAATAAGGTAAAATCAAAAACATCGGAGCACTTAGAAATAAACTGATGGCTTGTACTTTAAAGTTTCCGATTTTATCTGTTATCCAACCTCCAAGCCAAGAACCAATTACAGAACCAACTCCAAAACAACTTAAGACTATTCCCGAGTTTTCCAAAGAAAATCCTAATTCGGAGATCATATAAATTCCTAAAAATGGTAAAACCATCGAACCCATTCGGTTCAACAACATTACGATGGCTAACATCCAAGATTCTTTCGAAAGTCCGCTGTAGGCGTCAATGTAAATTTTTAGAATTTTTTTCATCTCTCAATTTTCTTTTTAAATGCTACAAAGTTAAGTTCTTTTTTTACAAAAAATCGGTTATTTATCAAGGTTTCTGATATTCTTTGATTACTTTTGAAACCTCTTAAAAACAAATCTTACATCTATGTTGTTTTACAATTTCATTCTTAAGGTTTTAATTGTTATAAATGGGCTTGGAGCGGCATCTGGATTAGTGGTTGACAAACACCATGTTTACACGATTTCCGATGATAAAGCACATTTGTACGTTTACAATAAAAAGAAAAAAGAAGTGGATAAAGTTGATTTGAATCCAGAAGTAAAATCAAAACATATCACCAAAAAAGATAAACCAGATTTTGAAGCGATTACAAAATTTGACAATCATTTGTATATTCTTGGTTCGGGTTCTAAGGAAAATCGTTTCGATTTGATTTCATATAACATCAAAACTAAAGAGGTACAAAACGATAATTATAGTTTTCTTTTGGATGAATTTTTAAAGGTTTCGAATTTATCTAAAAAAGATTTTAACATCGAAGGAATTATTACAGATGGACATTGTACATATTTTTTCAACAGAGGAAATGGACCTGCTGGTGTAAATGGAATTTATAGAGTGAGAGGTAGGATAAATGATTTGAGAGGGAAAATAATTGATTTTTTTCCAATCACTTTGCCTAAAATTCATAATGAAACGACTACTTTTTCGGATGCTATTTTAGTAGATGGAAAAGTTTTGTTTACAGCAACAGTAGAATCTAAAAGTACAACTCAGTTTAATGGAGAAATAAAAGGTTCTATTATTGGTGAGTTAGATTTAGCTACAATGGAGGTTACACGTTGGCAAAAAATTTCGGATGATAAGAAAATCGAAGGTTTAGCGTTGTATAAAGAATCTGGAAAGAATTACACCTTGTATTTGTGCGAAGATAATGATGATGACTCTAATAAAGCGTCAATTTATATCTACAAATACCAAAAGGAAATCTAATTTTTTGAATAAAGAATTTCGAAATACGGACATCGATTTTCGATTTATTCTTAAAAAATTGTGAAAGTATTTTCAAGACTATTATATTTGTCCGTCAAAATTTATTTATCAATTAAACATTATGCGAGGAAGATGGCTCATTGCAGCATTTGCAATTATTTTAAGTCTCTTGTGTATCAGACAACTAAGTTATACTTGGTACACAACTAAAGTGGAGCATGAGGCGGCGCGCTTGGCGAGTAAGCCAGAAGACGAACCAAGAATTTTAGATAGCTTGGCTCAGCATCCTCTTGATTTGGGAATTATTAAGTACGATTATGGGTATGCCAAAAACAATGAAATCAATTTAGGATTAGATTTGAAAGGTGGTATCAACGTAATTTTACAAGTTTCTGAAAGAGATTTAATCGAGAATTTATCAGCGAAAAGTCAAAACCCTATGTTGGCAACGGCTTTGGATGCTACAGATAAAGCTCAAAAAACAAACGGTAACGTACCTTATGTCGAATTATTTTTTCAAGAGTTTGATAAAATAAAAGGAGGAACAAAATACGCAGCTGCAGATTTGTTTGGAAACAAAAACAATGCAGATAAAATTGCGTACAATGCTTCTGACGATCAGGTAAAAGAAGTAATCCGTAAAGATATCGAAGCTAAAGTTGCAACAGCTTATGATGTAATTAGCTCTCGTATTAATCAATTTGGTGTTGTTGAGCCAGTAATTCAACGTTTAGGTGATAAAGGTGATGGACGTATCTTGGTAGAATTACCAGGTGTTTCTGACACTGACCGTGTAAAAAAATTATTACAATCTACAGCAAAATTAGAGTTTTGGCAAGTTGTTCGTCAAGATCCTACAGTTTTACAATATTTTTCTAGCGTTAATACAGAAAAATATAATGTAAAAAATGAGAAAGGACAAACAATCAAAACTTTAGCAGAAGTTATGCAACCAGCTGGTTCTAACGCAAGTTTTGTTGTGAATGTAAAAGATACTGCTGTTGTAAACCGTGTGATGCAAGACAAAGGTTTTGTACCTGGATTACCAGCAAACATTAGAGGATACAAATACTCTTGGGCGAATAAGCCAATGAATTTAGGTAAACAAGCAAATGATAAATCTGCTCCTAAATTATTAGAGTTTTATGTCTTAAAAGGTAAAAATGGAACGCAAGAACCATTAATTGAAGGAGATAAAGTAGTTTCTGCTGCTGGTGAACGTAATCCTGGTTCTCTTACAAATGAGCCTGTTGTTACAATGCAAATGAATCAAGTTGGAGCACAAGAGTGGTCTCGTATTACAGACGAGTTGAAACCTGCAGGTCCTGGACAACCAGGTCAAGGTGTTGCAATTGTATTAGACAATATGGTGTATTCTGCGCCAAACATCAGTAATCAAATTACAGGAGGTAATTCTGTTATTTCTGGAAACTTTACAATTGACGAAGCAAAAGATTTAGCAAACATTTTACAAGCAGGTTCTTTACCAGCTTCATCTAAAATCGTTTCTGCTGAGGTTGTTGGTCCATCATTAGGACAAGAAGCAATCAACAGTTCGTTAATCGCTTTTGGTTGTGCATTTGCATTAGTATTAATCTGGATGGTGTTTTATTACAGCCGTGCAGGTATTTATGCTAACGTTGCATTAATCGTTAACTTATTATTCTTATTAGGATTCTTAGTATCACTTAAAGCTACATTATCTTTACCAGGTATTGCCGGGATTATCTTGACATTGGTAACAGGAATGGATGCGAATATCTTGATTTACGAACGTGTAAAAGAAGAATTAAGAAAAGGAAAATCATTACGTCAAGCAGTAGATTTCGCTTATTCATGGAAAGGTGCTTTCTCTGCAATTATCGATGCTAACTCAACATCATTTATCACGGCATTAATTTTATTCTTCTTTGGTAAAGGTCCTGTTGTAGGTTTCGCAACAACGTTTATGATTGGTATTTTTACATCAACATTTACAGCGATTTTCATTACACGCTACTTTGTAGAAGGACGTTTAGCAAAAGGAAAATCTGTTCCTTTCTATACACATTTTACAGCGCACTGGTTACAAAATATTAAAGTTGACTTATTGAAAACAAGAAAAATCTCTTATGCGATTTCAATTGTTTTAACAGTAGTTGCTTTAATCTCTATCTTCACAAAAGGATTTGATATGGGTATCGAATTCCAAGGTGGACGTACATATACAGTTCGTTTTGATAAACACGTAGATCCGCAACAAATTTCTGAAAGTTTGGGTGATGTTTTCGTGTTAGAAGGTGAAAAAATGATGCCACAGGTGAAAACGTATGGTGGTCAAAATCAAGTAAAAATTACAACAGCATACAAAGCTGATGAAGACGGAACAAATGTAGATGACGAGATCAAAGATAAATTATATACAGGTCTTAAATCTTATCTACCAGCGAATATGTCTGAAAAAGATTTCTCTGAAGATAATGCTACAATAGGTTTAATGTCTTCTGCAAAAGTAGGTCCTACAATTGCCGATGATACAACAAGAGCTTCTTATATAGCGGTTTCTTTAGCATTAGTTGCAATTTTCTTCTACTTAATTGTGATGTTCAAACGTTGGCAATTCTCATTATCAACTATCATCGCATTAGCGCATGACGTGATTATTGTATTAGGAGTTTTCTCTTTATTCAAAGGAATTTTACCTTTCAACATGGAGATCGATCAAGCATTTATCGCGGCGATTTTGACGGTAATTGGTTATTCGATGAATGACTCGATTATTATGNNATCTTGGATCGTATTCGTGAGAATTTAACAGTTGAGAAAAACCACAACTTGTACGATATTATTAATATTTCTACATCAGAAACATTATCACGTACAATCAATACGTCTTTATCAACGTTCTTAATCGTATTAATCATCTTTGCATTTGGTGGAGAATCAATCAAAGGATTTATGTTTGCGAAATTAATCGGTATCGTAATTGGTACATTCTCGTCTATTTTCGTTGCATCTCCTTTATTGTATGACTTTACTAAAAAAGGTCAAATGAATAAATAAGATTCAAATTTTAAATAAATTTTAAGAAAGCCATCAAAGAAATTTGATGGCTTTTTTTCTTCTACTAAATTTAGATTTTATACATTTGTTTAGTGAATAGTTTAGTAATATACCCAGCGTTTTTAGACTTCCAGGAAGTCGTGATTATTATGGTGGTTGCTGTAGTGATTTTTGGACCAGATAAAATTCCAGAAATTGCTCGTGGTTTGGGAACTGCTGTGCGCAAATTAAAAGAAGCATCTGAAGATATCAAGCAAGAAATCATGAATCCTGTTCAGGATGTTGATCCTACAAAAGAGATTCAGAATACCATAAAAGAGTTAAATCCAATGAATGAAGTCAAAGATTCTTTTGCGAAAATCAATCCAATGGAAGATTTTCAGAAATCATTTGACGAAGTTCGTAATCCAGTAGATGAAATGCATCAAGCAATTCATCAAGATAATACAGTAAATGCAGCGTTGAAAGATGATGCACCAACTATGAAAGCTGTAGATCCTGTACAGGATTTGGAATTGGATGTGCAAGAAACAACAGAACCCGTTATAGAGAATGTAGTTGAGCCAATTGTGGAAGAACCTGCGGTTGTTGTAGAACCAAAATCTGTAGACGAAGCATTAGGTTTAGGCGGATCAGTAAGTAGATAATGATACAAGATTATTTTGATTGGGACGTACAAATATTTTTGTATTTCAATAATTTAGGGAACGAAAAATGGGATTGGTTTTGGTTAATAGTTACCGATAAAAAAACATGGATTCCGTTGTATGTCATCTTTCTCATCTTACTTTATGTAAAACTTGGTTGGAAAAAAACCTTGTTAGCTGGAGTTTGTATAGCACTGATGATAACATGTGCAGATCAATTTACAAATATCTTGAAAAATTCTTTTCAACGTTTTCGTCCATGTTACACCGAATCGATTCAAGGATTATTTCGCCCAATAGATTGTGAGGGGAGAGGTAAATATGGTTTTACTTCGGCACATGCATCTAATCATATGGCGATTGCAATTTTTATAGGAATATTGCTAAGACGCTATTACAAATGGTTACTTTATGTCTTACTTGTTTGGGCGTTAATGGTTGCTTACAGTAGAGTTTATGTTGGAGTACATTTTACGGGTGATATATTTTTCGGAACACTAATCGGAATATTTTTCTCGATTCTTTTCTTGAAATTGTATTATTTCTTAGAAAAAAAATATTTGAAGAAGAATTAAATGTATATAAATTCAGAGATTTGCTTATCTATTTTATTTGCAGGTTCATTGATTTTAGGAATTAGAAAAATAAAAAAAGAAAAACATTATAATAGTATGTCAATATTGAAAAGCTATAAAGATGCTTTTGAATTTTTTGTGATTTCTACATTAACCTTTCTATTACTTATCTTTGATTTTTTCGGAATAATTCATCTTGATTAGTATAAATTAAAAAAGTCTATAACAATTTGTTATAGACTTTTTTAATGGGTAAAATAATGTACAGCAATCCAATTATGTAAAATAGAAATTAGATTACTCTAAATTCTCGTCCAACTTCTTTGTTTTTTTCTTTGATTTTTTCGCTTTCTTTTTGGCTAAAAACGAATTTAAATCATCATCAATTTCTGTTGAATCTTCATCACCCAAAAGATAACCCCAAGGTTTTAATTCAGTCACATTATCAAAAACAATTTTCATCAACGCAAGTATTGGAATCGATAAAAGCATTCCCATAATTCCCCACGTCATTTCTCCAATTACTAATCCAATAATGACAATCAATGAATTGATTTTTACTTTAGAACCTACAATTTTTGGCATCACTACATTTCCATCAATTGCATGAATTGCAATAAATGCAATTAAAACAAAGAACAATTTTGAAGCTGACATTGTAGCAAATGTGATTATTAGCGTTATAATTAACGAAATAACAATTCCTACATATGGAACAACATTTAGAACGCCAGTTAAAATAGCTAAAACAAATTTGTATTTAAGTCCAAGAATAGAAAATGCAATAAAAGATAAAATTGATACGACTAACATTTGTAAAAATAAGCCAATCAAATATTGTTTGACCATTTTTTGAATAGATGTAATGACATTATAAACCTGATCGTGTGTATTTGAATTGAATGCGTAATATAAAAATTTTACCAAATGACGACGATAAATCAACAAGAAAACAATGTATAAAAAGGTGAACAAAACTGTAACAGCCATCGATGAAACAATCGAAATTACTTTTTCGATTACAATTGTACTCGTTTCTATAGTGGTTTTGACATTCTTTGTCAAATATTCCATTTGCGCATGCGAATTAACACCAAATGTATGATGAATCCAATCTTGCAAATTCATAAAAGCTTCTATGATTTGTTTCTGAAATGTAGGCCATTCATTTGCTATTTCCGCCATTTGTATAGCAATCAAATAGAAAATTCCTAAGATAAATGCTGCAAAAAGCAAGGTGGTAATGATACTCGAAATAGCACGCGGAATGCGTAAATATCTTTCAAAAAATGCACAAACGGGTGCTAATAATATTGAAATTAAGAAGCCTAATATTAATGGAACTAAAATTCCTTTACCTATTATTGAAATAAATGTTAAACAAATGATTGACAATAATGTGCAAGTTAGTTTTAAATAAAAAGGCCATTTTCTAATGACTTCCATAATTATGAGTGTTTTATTTTGACAATTTTTTAGATAAGTTGTATAAATATAGTTTTATTTCTTAAGATTTTATTTGAATCTTACGTTTATTTCAATAAAAAAAACCACGTTATAAAAACGTGGTTTTCAGAATATAGTGAAAAATATTATTTTTTCTTTGCATTTTTGCTTTCGTCAACGATGGTCATTTCATCAATCAAACGTTGCGCATTAGCATACTTGTCAACTACCCATAAAATGTAACGAGAGTCCACCATAATATTACGACAAATCTCTGGATCATAATTTAAATCTGACATTGTTCCTTCCCAAACACGGTCAAAATTCAATCCGATTAATTCTCCTTTTGCATTCAATGCAGGAGAACCAGAATTACCACCAGTTGTATGGTTTGTTGCAATAAAGTTTACAGGTAATTTTCCGTTTTTATCGGCGTATTTTCCGTAATCTTTTTTGTCATATAAACTCAACATTTGTTTTGGTAAATCATACTCATAATCACCTGGGATATATTTCTCCATCACACCTTCCATGTGCGTTACAGGCTCGTAATAAACCGCATCGCGAGGTTGGTAACCATCAACTTTTCCGTAAGTTACACGTAAAGTAGAATTCGCATCAGGGAAGATTTTTTTGTCTGTAAAAACATCCATTTGCGCTTTCATATACGTACGCATCAACTTGTTGATTTTATCTTGATTCGCTAAATATGTAGGCGTTACTTTTGTTTGATTTGCATCTAAAATCAAACGAATTTGAGCAATTAAAGCATCTTCTTTTAAGGCTTTGATAAACTCAGCATCATTTTCAGCTAACGCTTTGATATTTCCTAAAATAGATTGACCGTTAATTTTTTTCGTTCCGTTGATTATCGAATTTCCTAAAGCCGTTTTGATATTTGCAGCAGTTGTAGTTGGTAATAAATTTTGAGGAACAACTTTGAAATAATTATCCGCCAAATCAGAAGAAATAGTTTTGTCTAATTCAGGATTATAATCCTTGTGCATAGACGCAACTGTATTCAACGCTTTTGCTTTAGTTTCAGCATAATTTTTTTGTCCAACCGCATTCAAAATATTGTTCAATGTTAACGCCATTCTGAATGTTTCTGAATTTGAGAAAAACGTTTCAGAATACATTGTGTACGCTAAAATATAATCTTGATTTGCTTTATTAACTTGATTTAATTCAGAAATAATATTCGAATATTCACCTTTTAATTTAGGATTTTTCGCAATACGATTCATAAATTCTTGCTCGTATTGTTGACGTTTTTCTACAGCTTTCGAACGATTTAATCCTAAAACTTCACCAATCCATTTTTTGTGTGAATTTGAAATACGCGCTTGTTTAGAAGCATAAGCAATACGAGTTGCATTGTCTTCACGCATTTTTTTATCAATGTGAGATAACGCAATCGTACGTACATTAATACGCGCAGGATTGATGACATCTTTTATTTGCTCGATAGAAGAAGCTGGTAAATATTCGTCTGTTGTACCTGGGAAACCATATACAAACGTGAAATCATCCTCGCTAATTCCCGAAATATTAATAGGTAAGAAATGTTTTGGTTTATAAGGAACGTTTTCTGGAGAATAATCTGCAGGTTTGTTATTTTTGTCTGCATAAATTCTAAACATCGAAAAATCTCCTGTATGACGTGGCCAAACCCAGTTGTCTGTGTCATTTCCATATTTTCCGATTGCAGAAGGTGGCGCACCAACTAAACGAACATCTTTGTATGTTTCTGTCGTAAATTGGTAATATTTATTTCCTTTGTAAAAAGGTTTGATAAATACTGAACGATAAGATTCTGTCTTAGTTTTTGCATTAAAATCTTCAATATTTTTCTTGATGATTTTGTTACGATCTTTCTCCGACATATTATCATTAACACCAGCTAAAATTGCAGTAGTTACATCTTTAATATCTACAATAAAAGTCGCTGTTAAACCTTCGTTTGGTAATTCGTCTTTCAACTCTTTAGCCCAAAAACCATCTGTTAAATAATCATTTTCTAAAGATGAATGTGCTTGGATTTCTCCATAACCACAGTGATGATTAGTTAGTAATAAACCATTTGGAGAAATAACTTCTGACGTACAACCGCCACCAAAGTGAGCAACTGCATTGTTGATACTTTTATCTCCATTACTGAAAATGTCTTTTGATGAGATTTTCAATCCCATGTCTTTCATTTCCTTTTCATTCAATTCTGTTGGAATCCACATTCCACCACTTTGTTGTGCAAAAACGCTAAAGTTTGCAAACAAAGCCATTAAAATAGATCCTTTAACGAATAGTTTCTTCATTTTTATTTGATTATTTTTTTCAATCGATTTCTTAGAATTCCAAAGATAAAGATTTTTATTCAATCATTAATGAATTGCTGAAAACCATTATTACTACTAAATGAACCTGAATTAAATAATTTCACAGTAGAATTAGAGGATTAATTTCTTTTAAAAATTCGTAAATTTGACATTCGAAACACATTGTGAAATGAAACAAATTGTCGAATTCCAAGATTTAGGAATTAACAGAGATTACCAAGAAATTTGGGATTATCAAGAAAGTCTTTTAGCAGAAAATATAGCCGTAAAACAATATAACAGAGCGCAAGAAAAGGAGGGAAGTTCAGATTTTAAAAACACTAAAAATCATTTACTTTTTATAGAACATCCGCATGTTTACACGCTTGGGAAAAGTGGACATTTAGAAAATATGTTAGCTTCGAGTGATAAATTAAATGAAATAAATGCAACTTTTGTGAAAACGAATCGTGGTGGAGATATTACCTATCATGGACCGCAACAATTAGTTGGTTATCCTATTATGGATTTGGATACTTTCAAGCCAGATATTCATTTGTATATGCGCAATTTGGAGGAAGTTATTATCAAAACTATTGCCGAATATGGACTAAAAGGTGAGCGTTCGCAAGGAGAAACTGGCGTTTGGTTGGATGTTGGTCGACCTTTTGCTCGAAAAATTTGTGCAATGGGCGTTAAGGCTTCCCGTTGGGTAACGATGCATGGTTTTGCGCTAAATGTGAATACAGATTTGCGTTATTTTGAATACATTGTTCCATGCGGAATTCAGGATAAAGCTGTAGCTTCATTAGAAAGAGAACTTGGACATCAGGTAGATATGAACGAAGTAAAAGCGTTTACGAAGAAACATTTTGCTGAAGTTTTTGATGTCGAATTTAAATAAGATAATTCAGAAATATAATCTATTTTTAAGGACCGTTTTTACGGTCTTTTTTATTGCACAATGAGAAGCTTATTTATTCTATTTTTACTTGTTTCCACTTATAGCAAATCTCAATCGTTTGCGCCAATTATTTCGAATTACTCTAAAAGCGAATATTTGGGCGAATCGCCTATTTGGGATATTACAGAAAATAAAAAGCAAGGAAAAGTATATTTTGCGAACAATCGAAATATCTTAGAATATGATGGTAATTTTTGGGAAAAATATTCGCCAAATAGCTTAACAATTATACGTTCTGTTTTTACAATGAATAATGTATTGTATTCAGGTGCATTAAATAATTTTGGATATTGGAAAACGATTGAAGGAAAGAAAGTTTATATTTCAATTTCAGATAAATTCAAAAGTTTTGAAGGGTTAGAACAAGAAGAAATCTGGAAAATATTTTATCATAATCGTTCTATTTATTTTCAATCGTTCAATTATCTTTTTCAATTTGATGGTAAAACGGTTAAACGATATAAATTACCTGCGCTTTCCTCTTACGTTTATCTGGTGAAGGGTAAAATGTTAGTAGCCACTATTTCTAAAGGTATTTTCGAATTTAATAATGGACATTTTGAGCCGTTATTTGAAATTGAAAAAGGTAAATCAATTGTAATTCATGGAATAGAAAAATATGATAATGATTATTTAGTTGGTACATTAACAGAAGGAATTTTCAAGTACAACAAAACAGCTGGTTTACAAGAGTTCAATGTGGAATTCAATAAAATGCTAAAGAATTATTTAGTGTTAAAAATGATTCGATTAGAAGATAAATTAATCATTGGAACTTCAAATAATGGGATTTATGTATATGATTTAAAAACTAATTCTTACAAAAATTACAATCAAAACTCTGGGTTAATCAGTAATACAATCCAAAATATAAGAATAGATTCTAAAGGAAATGCTTGGCTTGGAACGGATAAAGGTATTTCGAAAATAGAATTGAAAAACAAAACTCAACTATTATATGATTACAATGGTCATTTAGGAAATGTTTTTTCGTTCGATTTTTACAAAGACAATATTTTGTTGGGAACAAATCACGGATTTTATAATTATTCGAATACTCTAAACCAAACAAATTCAGTTCTCGAGAAAGGTTTAATTTGGAATGTAACAAATATTGATAATACAATTTATGTTTCGGATAGTTGGGGAACTTACATTTATTCAGGACTATTGAATAAGATTTCTTCTACAAATGGAGGTTTTAAATTGATCAAATATGGAAATAAATTATATCAATCATCTTTTACAGGAATCAATGAATATATACAAGGTTCTCATGAAGAATCTAGTAAAGTTTCCAGTTTAACTATTCCAATTATTGATTTTATTATTGTTGAAAATAAAATTTTAGGAACAGGAAAAAATGGTGGTTTATATTTATTTGATCTTAAAAATAGAACAGGAAAGGAGATATTTTACCAACATAAAAAATTAGTTAATCCGCAAACTATTCTCGAAGATAATAAGGTTTTTGTATTGATTGATGATCAACATTTAGTCCGTTATGATATAAATAAAAACTTATTTTCTGATGAGAATTTAGATTCGAAATTAAAGAATATTAATCGAATTCGTTATTTAAAAGAGAATCGTTATTTAGTTGAAGCGGATAATATTCTGTATTATTCTAAAGTGGAACAGAATAAATTGATTCATTATTTAATTCCCAAAAAATTGTATGATGGAAAATTGGTTGATGACAATTTAACGGCTAAAATCAACGATCAGTTTTTATACATTAACCTCGAAAACGGATTATTGAAATATGATTTAAAATCTATACGTCGCGAATTACCAAAGGTAAAAATTAAAGCAAAAATCAATCAAACGGTTTTGAATAATGAACCTAATATTGAGTATTCAAATAATTATATAGATTTTTATGTTTCAATTTTGAATGATGATTTTGCAAATTATCAATTGTATTATCAATTAAATAACTCTAAAATTCAACCGCTTAATCAGCCTATAATTAATTATAAACAATTAGAAAGCGGTTCATATCAATTGTCTATTTATGCTCTAAAAGATGGAAATTTTGTGGAGTTGAATCATTTTGATTTTCGGGTTAAGAAGATTTGGTATTTATCAAATTTGATGATATTATTTTATATTTTATTAATTGTTGGATCGATTTTGGCTATTTATAAATATAACAGAATGAAGTTGAAACAAAGTTTCAGAATTAAACAAAAGCAATTTGAATATGAATTGAATTTGATGGAAATGAAGCATCAACAAGAGTTAAAAGAATTGAATCATCATAAAGAAAAACAATATTTAGAAACTTCTTTACAAACGAAATCTACAGAATTGGCAGGACAAGCTTTGAAATTAGCTAATCAACGTGCTATGATCTTAGAAATTAATCAATTGTTTTCTCAATTGGAAATGAATGAAATCAATAAAAAATTAAAAAAGAAATTTGAGAAAACGTTTTCGGAATATAGTTACAACAGAAATGAATGGCAAAATTTCGAATTAAATATTCAGGAAATTCACCAAGATTTTATTAAGAGATTAGCTGAGAAATATTCTAATTTAACAGCAAAAGACTTAAAACTGTGTGTTTTCCTTCGAATGAATTTATCAACCAAAGAGATTGCTCCTTTAATGCACCTTAATTATCGATCGGTAGAACTACAACGATATAGATTACGCAAAAAAATGCAAATTCCTTCTGAAATAAACCTAAATAAATATATGATTAATTTTTAAATATCGGAAAATAAATTACATCATAACTACATCATATTGTAAATATAATACTACATAATTATTTGATATTTAGTGTTATATGTTTTATTTTTTCAGAAAGTTATTCTAGCTGAAATTATTACTTGTTAATCAAGTGTTAAAACATTCTATTTTTGAAATAACCATTTATTGAAATAGAATGAAAAAATATTTTCTTCCATTATTTATTCTCGGGTCTTTCTGTGTAAATGCCCAAGTTACTAACGATTCTATACAGATAGGAGATCCTTTCGAAAGTGATTCTATTATACTAGATCAAGCCGTTGTGGTTGGATATGGTACTGTTAAGAAATCAGATCTTACATCAGCTGTGTCATCAGCTAATGCTAAAGACATTACGCAAATTGCAAGTACAACTGCCATGCAGTCTTTGCAGGGGAAATTAGCTGGTGTTAATATCATTAATACGGATACTCCAGGTGGTACACCAACTGTTTTGGTTCGTGGAATGGGTACAGCCCTAGGAGGGAAGGCTCCTTTATATGTTGTGGATGGATTAATTGTTCCAAATATTAACAATATTAATCCAAATGACATTGAAAAAATTGATGTTTTAAAAGATGCAGCATCTTCAGCTATTTATGGAGTTCGTGGTGCAAACGGTGTAGTTGTTGTAACAACTAAACGTGGTAAAACAGGAAAGATTAGAGTTAATTATGATTCATATATTGGAGTAAGAAATACTATGAATATGGTAGATATGGCTGATGCTAATCAGTACATAACTTATTTTAATGAACAAAGAAAAGCAACAGGAGGTTCTTTGATTTCTACAAATCAAAAATATAACACGAATTGGTTTGATGAAATGTTAACCACAGGACAATTAATTAGTAATAATGTTTCGTTAGCTGGCGCTGGAGAAAATATTAATTACATGTTCAGTATTAATAATTTCGAAGAGAAAGGAATCTTAGAAGGAAATAACTTCAAAAGAACAACTGTTCGTAGTAATAATGACTATAAATTGTTTGATGGAATCTTAAAGATTAAACAAAATGTTAGTGCTACTTTTTCTAGAGAGAATCCTAAACCATATGGAGCATTTGATGTAGCTTACCGTCAATCACCATTGGTTCCTGTAAAATATGATAACGGAAGATGGGGTTTACCAATTTTTAATACAACAACAGGAGAAGTAACATATGTTGCAAAACCTGGAGAGGTGACAAGTAATTTGAACTCTCATGGTAACCCAATGTCAACATTGTATTATGATAATCAAAAAGCTAATTCTACTACACTTCAAGGAAATATAGAAGCAGAGTTGAAACTTACAAAAGGGTTAACAGTAACTTCTCGTGCTGGAGGAACAAAATATTGGTACAAATACAGAGAATTTAATCCAATTAAAGAAAGATGGATTGCTGGTAACCCAATTAGAACTGCTGCTGAGTTTGAAGGTTTAAAAGCGAAGAATCCTGCGAGTTCAACTTATATGAATAACTCTCTAAATCTAAATAATGTAGAAACATTTAGATGGTCATGGGAAAACTTCGTAACATTTGATCGCAAATTTGGAGATCATTCGTTCAATGTTGTTGCTGGAGTATCTGCTGAAAAAATGGGTATTGGTCAATATTCAGATATCACAGTATATGATGTTCCTGATAAAGAACAATATTGGTCTGCTCATCATGCTTCTGGACAATACAAAGCTGCAATGGATCAAAATAATTATACTCCAATTGCTTATGCTTCTTATTTTGCTCGTTTACAATATAATTACGCAAATAAATACTACGTTTCTGGAATTATTCGTAGAGATGGTTCAAGCCAGTTTAAACAAAACGAAAAATATTGGGGAACTTTCCCTTCTGTTTCTGCTGCTTGGAATATTTCTAATGAAGAGTTCTTAAAAGATAGTAATGTAATTTCTTTCTTAAAACTTCGTGGAGGTTGGGGACGTTTAGGTAATGCAGATGTGCCATACAACTATACAACAATTACAACTTCTACAGGTAGTGATAATGCGAATTATGTATTTGGACCAGGTCAAGATTTAATTTATGGAGCTTATATCGGTTCGCCTGCTTATGATATTTCATGGGAAATTGTAGATGAATGGAGTGCTGGCCTAGATTTCGAGTTATTGAAAGGTAAATTATCAGGAAGTTTAGATTATTACAATAAGACAACGAAAAATGCCATCTTAAATATTAAACAGATAGGTTCATCTCCTTATGAAAAAGATTTTTATGATCATGCAGCAAAAGTAGTAAATCAAGGTTTTGAAATTGCTTTAAATTATCGTAATGAAACAGCTGGAGGATTAAGATATTCGATTGGTGGTAACTTCAACTACAACGAAAATGAAGTGAAGTCTGTTAAAGAAGGATATTCTGGAATGACAGGGGGTTCTTTAGGAAATGGACAAATTGCAAAACGTTTAGAAGCTGGTCAACCACTGGGTTCTTTCTGGTTATATGAAGTAGAAGGTGTTTGGCAAACACAAGATGAAATAAATAGCAATGCTCATTTATCAAGTGCTCGCCCAGGACATTTACGTTACAAAGACCAAAATGGAGATGGAGTTATTGATGATCGTGATAAAAAATTTATGGGATCATATATTCCAAAATATAACTACGGAATTAATGTTAGTTTAGAATATAAAAACTTCGATTTAACGATTAGTGGTTATGGAGCTGGTGGTAATAAGATTTACAATGGTATCAAAAACACACGTTTAGGAGGAGAAAATATAACAGTTGATATGTTCAATGATCGTTGGACAGGAGCTGGTAGTACAAATTCTCATCCTGGAGCGGAGCGTGATCAAGTTGCTTCTTCTTATTATTTAGAGAAAGGTAATTACTTCAAATTAAGTAACATGACAATAGGATATAATTTTAGAGATAAAATTGATTTTATCAGAAACTTAAGATTATATGTTAGTGCTCAAAATGTATTCATGATTACGAAGTATTCAGGATTTACACCGGAATTAACTTTAGATAATGTAAAAGGAAAACGTTACGATGGAAGTCCTTATGGAACAACAGGAATGGATTTCTCTGCATATCCAAATGTTAGAACATTTTTAGTTGGATTAAACGTAGAATTCTAATCTAGAAAATTTTAAAAAAATGAAAAAAAATATATTTAAAATAGTAACATTAGCTTCTATTCTTTCAATCGGAACATTAAGTTCTTGTACAAGTGATTTTTTGAATGTTGATTCTCAAGAAAATATTGCAATTGATGATCAAGCTTCTCAATCTCCAGAAAAATATGTGAATGGTATTTACGGAATGTTTACAGATTGGGATTATGCATTCTCTTGGTTAGGAGTTACTGAAATGATTTCTGATAATGCAGATAAAGGAAGTTCTTCTACAGATAATGGTGGAGATAAACGAGATTTAGACGAATTATTACATAGTTCTACAACAGGTTCTATTGAAGCAATGTGGAAACGTTTTTATAAAACAATTGGTAGAGCGTCATATTCAATAAAATATACGACAGAATCATCAATTACAGATGCAGAAAAAAATAGATTAATTGGGGAAGCAAAATTTTTGAGAGCTGTTTCTTATTTCTATTTGGTTCGTATGTTTGGAGATACTGTGATACAAGAATTAGATGTACCAGCATCTTATGCACTACGTAAACCAAAAGCAGAAGTTTATGCATACATTGAAGCAGATTTATTAGATGCAATATCAAAACTTCCTACTAAAAATGAGTATGCTGCAAAAGATTTAGGACGTGCAACAAAAGGAGCTGCTCAAGCTTTATTAGCAAAAGTATATTTATACCAAGGAAAAAATCAACAAGCATACGATATGGCTACAACTGTTGTTAATTCTAGTATTTACGATTTAGAAAGTGATTACGCAACAACTTGGAGAAAAGAAACTGAGAACGGTAAAGAATCTTTATTTGAAATTCAAGCTCGTGGAGATGCTGTTGCGCATGGTGTTCAACAATATTCAGAAACTCAAGGTGCTCGTGGTACTGGAGGTTGGGGATGGGGATTCAATGTTCCTTCTCAAAATTTATTAGATGCTTTTAATGCTGAAGGAGATGCTATTCGTCGTGATGCAACAATCATTTTTAGAGGTGAAACTTTATATGACGGTCGTTTAGTTCCAACTTCTGTAGAAAACCCGATGTATAACGAAAAAGCATATTCAAGTGCGAATCTTGGTTCTGCTGATGGTGACAAAAATATCCGTGTAATTCGTTTTTCTGAAGTTTTATTAATTCAAGCTGAAGCAGCAAACGAGATTGGTCAAGACGCTTTAACACCTCTTAATCGCGTTAGAACACGTGTTAAGTTAGCTCCAGTAGCAAGTATGTCTAAAGATCAATTACGATTAAAAATCTGGAATGAAAGACGTTTAGAATTAGCATTTGAGCATGATCGTTGGTTTGATTTAGTTCGTACTGGTCAAGCAAAAGAAATGATGGCGAAAAATGGTAAAACTTTCGTTACTGGAAAACACGAATTGTTTCCAATTCCAAATGGACAAATTATTCAAACTCCAACAATGACTCAAAACCCAGGTTGGTAATGGTTAAATTAAATAAAACAATAGTTACTTGCGCTCTTTTATGTGGCGCAAGTGCTTTTGCTCAAACAAAACAAGAAAATAAGCTGTTAGATAAAGTTCAGAAACAGACGATTCAATATTTTTGGGATTATGCTGAACCTCATTCAAAATTAGCTCGAGAACGTTTTCATCCTGATGGTTTTTATCCAGAAAATGATTCAAACATCATTACAACAGGAGGAACAGGATTTGGATTAATGAGTTTAATTGTTGGGATTGATCGCGAATTTATTCCAAGAAAAGAAGCAACTGAACGAATTTTAACAGGATTGAAATTTTTACAAAAAGCAGATCGTTTTCATGGTGCTTGGCCACATTGGTTGAATGGCGGAACAGGTAAAGTAAAAGCTTTTAGTACTTACGATAACGGAGGTGATTTGGTAGAAACTGCATTTCTTGCTCAGGGTTTAATTTGTTTGAAAGAATATTTCAAAGATTCTAAAAATGAGAAAGAAATAGAGATTTCGCAATTAGCTGATCAACTTTGGAAAGAAATCGATTTCAATTTTTATACACGTGGAGAAAATGTGTTGTATTGGCATTGGTCACCAAATTACGAATGGAAAATTAATTTTCCATTAAAAGGATTTGATGAAACCATGATTACGTATGTTATTGCTGCGGCTTCACCAAATTATTCTATCAATTCAGAAGTTTATTATAAAGGTTGGACGAGAAATGGAGATATAAAATCAAATGATTCTGCATACGGAGTTCCATTGATTGTAAAGCATAATGGAGCTGATAAAAATGTAGGTCCATTATTTTGGGCACAATATTCTTTTATTGGACTTAATCCGAACAATTTGATAGATGGAATTGGTATTGATTATGGAAAAGTGGTGAAAAATCAAGCAAAGATTCATTACATCTACAATCAACAAAAAACGGAGAGTTTCAAGAAGTACGAAAAAAATATGTGGGGATTAACAGCAAGTTATACCTTCAATCCAGATGGAACAGAAGGTTATACAGCTCATTCTCCATTAAATGACAATAATGTAATTACTCCTACAGCAGCATTATCATCTTTTCCATATACACCAAAAGAATCTATGGATTTCTTGAAGTTTATTTATGAAAAACAAAACAAAAGCTTGATTGGAGTAGCAGGTCCGTATGATGCGGTTGATGTAAAAAATGATCGAGTGATTACAAAATATTTGGCGATAGATCAAGGAACAATTACACCAATGATAGAGAATTATCGCTCTGGATTATTGTGGAAATTGTTTATGCAAAATGAAGATGTACAAAGAGGTTTAGATAAACTGAAATTCAAAACGACAGCCTCGAATTAAAATCAAAAAAATGAAAAAACTAATTTATTCAATTGCTTTCTTAGGATTAGCATTCAATACTTATGCGCAAAAAATAAAGTTTGATAAATCAAAATCGAAATCAGAATTTATTGATTACGTAATGGCTCAAATGACAATTGATGACAAAGTAGGGCAGATGGTACAATATACCTATGACGGAGGTGATGTTACAGGATCTGCAATTGATAAAAATTATATAAAATACACGAAACAAGGTATGATGGGGTCTGTGTTTAACGCAACGACAACAGATATTACCAAAAAGTTACAAAAAATAGCTGTTGAAGAAACACGTCTTGGGGTTCCATTAATTTTTGGATATGATGTGATTCATGGATACGAAACAATTTTTCCAATTCCACTTGGAGAAGCTTCTTCTTGGGATTTAAAAGCTATTGAAAAATCGGCTCGAATTGCTGCTGAAGAAACAGCTGCTGGTGGAGTTCATTGGACTTTTGCCCCGATGGTTGATATCGGTTTTGATCCTCGTTGGGGGCGTGTTTCTGAAGGTGCTGGTGAAGATACTTTCTTAGGAAGTAAAATTGCAATTGCGCGTGTTAATGGTTTTCAAGGTAAAAGTTTATATGATTTGAATACCGTTTTAGCGTGTACAAAACACTTTGCAGGATATGCTTTGGCGCAGGCTGGACGTGATTATGGAACGGTAGAAATTTCGGATCGATTCTTAAGAGATTATATTTTACCTCCTTTCAAGGCTACTGTTGATGCTGGTGCTGGATCTTTTATGACGTCTTTCAACGAAATTGGAGGAGTTCCTTCTACAGCAAGTAAATATTTGTACGATCAAATTTTACGTAAAGAATGGAATTATAAAGGCTTTGTTGTAACAGATTATACTGCGATTCAGGAATTAGTTCCTCATGGAATTGCAAAAGATTTGGAAGAAGCAACTCTAAAATCGGTTGAAGCAGGTATTGAAATGGATATGATGAGTGGTGCTTTTCTTAATCATTTACCGAAATTGGTAAAAGAAGGAAAAGTAAAACAAGATGTGATTGACACTGCAGTTCGTAGAATTTTGGAAGCAAAATATGACTTAGGACTTTTCGAAGATCCATATCGATATTCAAATTCAAAACGTGAGAAAGAAACGGTAATGAAACAAGAGTTTTTAAATGAAGCTCGTGATGTTGCACGTAAATCAATGGTTTTATTAAAGAATGATAAACAAATTTTACCATTAAAGGAATCTCAAAAAGTTGCAGTTATTGGTCCATTAGTAAAAGATGAGAAAAATATCATTGGAAACTGGGCTGCACGTGGAGATCGTTATGGAAAAGCATGGTCTGTTTGGGAAGGTTTGAATGATGTTTTAGGTAAAAATGCAAAAATTACTTATGCACAAGGAACAGAACTTAATTCGTCTAAAACTGATGGTTTCCAAGAAGCAATTAATATAGCGAAAAACTCAGATGTAATTGTTGCGGTTATGGGAGAAAACGAAAACCAAACAGGTGAAGCGGCTTCTCAAACAAATATAGATTTACCAGGAAATCAAAAAGAATTATTAAAAGAATTAAAGAAACTTGGTAAGCCAATTGTTTTAGTTTTAATGTCTGGTCGTCCAATGACAATTTCTTGGGAGAATGATAATATGGATGCAATTTTATATGCATGGTATCCAGGAACAATGGGAGGTTTAGCGATTACAGATGTTTTATACGGTAAATATAATCCTTCGGCTAAGACACCTATGACATTTCCTCGTTCTGTTGGTCAAATTCCAATTCATTACAATCAAAAAAATACAGGTCGTCCTTATTTAGGAGAAAGTGATGCAGAGCAAAAATATAAATCTCGTTACACAGATTCTCCAAATTCGCCTTTATATCCATTTGGTTACGGTTTAAGTTATACAACGTTTGATTATAGTAATTTAAAAGTGAACAAATCAACAATGAAAAATGGAAAAGATGAAATCAAAGTAACTGTAAATGTTAAAAATACAGGAAACTACGATGGAGAAGAAGTGGTACAATTATATGTTCGTGATTTAGTAGGAAGTGTAACGCGTCCAGTTCGTGAATTGAAAGGTTTTGATAAAGTCATGATTAAGAAAGGAGAAACAAAAACAATTACGTTTACATTAACTCCAGAAGATTTAAAATTCCACGATATCAATATGAACTATGTTGCAGAAGCAGGAGATTTCGACATTTTTGTTGGAGGAGATTCTAACGCTTCACTTAAAACAAGTTTTACTTTAGTTGATTAAATTCCTCATATATAGTTAGAAATTTAGTTTTATTTCTCAACCAAGTAAGTATGTAAGTGCTTACTTGGATTTTTACAAAAATTCACACATGAAAAAATATATTAGTTTAAGTTTAGTTTTAATCATGACAATGATAGGTTTTGCTCAACAAAATTTATCAATTATGTCTTACAACATTAGATTAGCCTCTGTTGATGATGGCGCAAATCATTGGAATATTCGCAAACAAAAATTGGTTGATTTAATCAAATATTATGACGCTGATTTTGTTGGTGTACAAGAAGCTCAAGTTCCTCAACTAGATTTTATCAAACAAAATGATTCACAATTAGATTTTATCGGAGAACCTCGTTCAAGTGATAAAAATGCTGAATATTCGGCGATTTTTTATAAAAAAGATCAATACAAAGTTTTAGAACAAAAAACAATGTGGTTGTCAGAAACGCCAGAAAAAGAATCAAAAGGTTGGGATGCAGCATACAACAGAATTATCACTTATGGATTATTTCAAGACAAGAAAACAAAGAAGAAATTTTGGGTAATCAATACTCATTTTGATCACGTTGGAAAAGTTGCGCGTCAAAAATCGTTAGAATTAATCGATCAATTAATTCATGATTTAACAAGTAAAAAAGATTATCCAGCATTTTTTATGGGAGACTTTAACATGAATCATGATGATGCTTCTGTAAAATATATTCAAAATAAATATTTAGATACTCGCCTTAATGCGCAAACGGTTTATGGACCAGATTTTACATGGGAAGATTTCAAATTCAATGTAAAAGGAACGGAAATTTTAGATTACATTTTTTACAAAAAGAATGCAAAAGTAACGTGTAAAAGTTTCAATACGATTGATGATTTCTATGATTTCAAATATCCATCAGATCATTTACCAATTTTAGCCAAATTTTTAATTCAATAATAATTATGACAAAATCACATTTGAAATATCCTGTTATTGCAGGTTTGCTGTTAAATTATTTTGCCGTAAATGCGCAAGATTTTAAATTATCGAATAAGAAAATCGAAATATATACAACTGCAAAAAATACTAATCAACGAATTACAAAATCAACAGATAAAGTAGCAGTCAAAAAATTTCCGCAACCAAAAGAAACGGATATTGCGATTTTTATTGATCCAAAACGTAAATTCCAAAAATTTGAAGGAATTGGAGGTGCAATCACAGATGCTTCTGCGGAAGTTTTAGCAAAATTGCCAAAGAAAACTCAACAAGAAATTATCAAAGCTTATTATAGCGAAAAAGAAGGAATTGGTTATTCATTGATTAGAACAACAATAAATTCGAGTGATTTTTCGAGCGATAGTTACACGTATGTAAAAGACAATGATAAAGAGTTGAAAACTTTTGACATTGGACATGATCTGAATTATAAAATTCCGATGATAAAAATGGCAAAAGCGGAAATGAAAGACGCTTATCGTTTATATGCAAGTCCTTGGAGTCCGCCAGCTTGGATGAAAACGAATAACAGTATGTTGAAAGGAGGTTCTTTGAAACCTGAATATTACCAAACTTGGGCTAACTATTTTGTGAAATTCATCGAGAATTATGAGAAAATTGGTTTACCAATTTGGGGAGTTTCTATTCAGAACGAACCAATGGCGACGCAAACGTGGGAATCTTGTATTTATACAGCTGAAGAAGAACGTGATTTCTTGAAAAAGAATTTAGGTCCGACTTTCCACCAAAAGGGATTAAAAGATAAAAAAATTATTGTTTGGGATCATAACCGTGATTTAATTTATCAACGTGCTTCAACTATTTTGAATGATCCTGAAGCTGCTAAATATGTTTGGGGAGTTGGTTTTCACTGGTATGAAACATGGAACGGAAGTGTAAACTTATTCAATAATGTAGCGTTAACTCACGAAGCTTTTCCAAATGTTAATTTAATTTTTACAGAAGGTTGTAAAGAACAATTTGATTACAATCAAATGGGAAATTGGGCGTTGGGTGAAAAATATGGTTACAATATGATGAATGATTTTAACTCAGGTACAGTTGCTTGGACAGATTGGAATGTTTTGTTGGATGAAAAAGGAGGACCAAATCACGTAGGAAATTTCTGTTTTGCACCAATTCATGGAGACACTAGAAATGGACAAGTTACATATACAAATTCGTTTTATTACATAGGTCAATTCTCAAAATTTATTCGTCCAGGTGCGCAAAGAATTGCAGCATCGTCTAATCGTTCAGATTTAATGACGACTTCTTTTGTAAACAAAGACGGAAAAGTTGTGGTGGTTGTGATGAATCAAACAGATAAACCATATCAATATAATTTATGGATAGAAGGAGAAGCTGTTGAGGTAAATTCGCAAGAACATTCGATTAGCACAATCATTATTTCGTAAAAAAATAGAATAATTAAAGGGAAAATTATTTATAGTAAATTGCTTGACAAATTGACGACGTAAGAAGTTAAAGTCAAGCAATTTTTATTTAAAATAGAAGAAAAATGAAATATTTAGTTGCCTTATTTTTAATGATAAGTTATACATATGCGCAGAAAACGATAGTATATGATAAAAAAAATAATTTAGCGTTTGATATTTATTATCCGAAAAACTATAAAGAGAATCAATCCTATAATGTATTTGCTTGGGTACACGGAGGAGGATTTTCAGGAGGAACAAGAGCGGATAAAGAAGAAATTGAACGAATGAAAGATGCTCAAGAAAGAGGTTTCATAGCTGTTTCTATCTCGTATAGATTATTGGCAAATTCTTCGGCTGGTTTTGGGTGTGATTTACCAAAACAAGAAAAGTTGATGATTTTTAAAGAAGCCTCTTTTGATGTTTTAACTGCGCTAAATTTTATTCAAAATAATTCAAAAGAACTTAAATTTTCGATTAATAAATTAATTTTAGGAGGAAGTAGTGCAGGAGCAGAAACTATTCTAAATGCTTATTATTTGAGAGATTTATGGTACGGAAATCAATTCAATCAAGTTAAAATTGATGGATTAGTAAGTTATGCCGGAGCGATTGTAGACGACCGTTATGTTACAAAATCGAGTGTTTTGCCAACAGTTTATGTACATGGTTTAAGCGATGATGTAGTACCAGCTTACAATGCGCCGCACAGAAGTTGTTTGGATAATCAACCAGGTTTTTTTCCTTTAAATGGTTCTGCTACTTTAGAGGATTTAAATAGAAAATATAGTCAAGCATCTTTTGCTATTTTCTCTAATTCAGGAAAACATGAATGGTCTGGATTGAGAAAACAATATTTGGATGAAGTTTTCAATTTTATTAATCAATCAATAATTGGAAATAAAAAAGTAAATAATCGAATAATTGTTGACTAATAATTTTTTAAAAAAAAATATAAAAATACCCCTCTTCAAAATTTTTTGTTGAGGGGTATTGATTTAAAATAAAAACTAAAAACTTATTTTTTAACATACTTCTCTAAGCCAATATTTAGCTTGATCAGTTCTTTAACCGCTAATTTCGAAACTTCTTCGGCTCCAAGTTTTGATAGATGTGTATCATCGTCTTTGCCTTTTGGATAATAATCAATTTCATTTGGTTGATAATGTAAATGCAATTTTTTAGAGTTTTCTGGACCATATTTTATTTCCAATTTCTCTGTTAAATATTGCATATCAACAAACGGAACATCCAAATCTTTTGCAACATTTCTCACAATCAAAGGATATAAACCATGTGTATCAACCAAAACGCCTTTTTCATTAAAATTTCGACGAACAATAGAAGTCATTAAAATTGGAATAGCACCTTTTGCACGAGCTTCTGTAACATATTGTTCCAAATTTGCGCGATATTGAGTGACAGGATTTGTGTAACGAACAGAATCTTCAATTTTTTGATCGTTATGCCCAAATTGAATGATTACATAATCACCTTTTTTCAATTGACTCTGAACTTTTTTCCATCTTCCTTCTATTCTAAAACTCTTAGAACTTCTTCCATTTGTCGCATGATTCTGAATTTCTAAATCAGAATTCATTAACTCAGGCAAAAGTTGTCCCCAGCCATGTTCAGGATTTTTAGTTGGATTTTCTTTATTCGCCATTGTCGAATCTCCAACAAGAAATAGGGTTCTTTTTTGGGCGAATGATATGCTAAAAAACAAGCATAATATCGTTGATAAAATTATTTTTTTCATGTTAATTTTGCTTTGGATTCCATCCGTTAAAAATATTCTCGATGGTATATTTTTGTATTTCTTTTTCGGTTAATTGATGCGACCAACTTGCTCTTTTTTGAGGATTATTTCCTAAACCTTTACTTTTATATTCTGCATAATAAGCTGTTTTTTCTTTATCTGGAAACATTGCATCACCTTTCCATTCGTTCCAGCCAATAGGAAGAATATGTTTTCCCATTTCGGTATGTATAAAAACTGTTTTGGCAAAAGGACGCCAAGGTCTTCCCAAATAAACTTTTGTCAAATTGTCTTCTGCAATAAGACTACAATTGAAAAAAACATAACCAAATTCTTGCTCTTGATGTGTTGCCGCAGCTGTAATATAAGAATTAGCCAAACTTTTTATGGTACAATTCTCAAAAACAGCAATTGCTTCACCAAAAATAAAATCTGTCGTTCCTTCGATATAACAATTTTGATAATATTGACGACTTCTGTTTGTTGCAGTATACAATGTGTCTTGACATCCTAATAATCGAATATTTTTTGCCACAAATTTATCGCCTTCCACATGCAACGCAACAGCTTGTCCTTGGTTACAACTTTCGTTTTGAATCGTAAGATTTTCTAACTGAATATCATCTGCTTCAACCAAAAAAGTGTAGGAATTATAGGTTGTCATTTTTTGATTTGTTAAACCATCTATTTTTCCAGAAAAATCATTATTAGTAATAATAGTTTTCTCCGAATCTTCACCTTTTATCGTTATTTTATGTTTCCAAGAAGGAATTCTAATTTTTTCGTGATAAACACCATTTTTAACAAGAATTAAAGCTTGATCAGGTCCTAAATCTCTCAAAGAATTAATAGCTTCTTGAATAGATGTAAAATCTGCTTGTTGATCTTTTGCAACAGTAATTGTTTTGTACTGAGCATTTACATTGATAAAGATGAAATGTAAACAAACTATAAAAATGAATTGAATGATTTTCATTTGTTAAATCGTTTCGTTAAAAAATCAATAATGTAGTGTTTCGTTTCATCAAACCAAGGGTTCATCAACCAAAAAGAATGGGGCGAATTCTTAATTTCGTATGCTTCATTTAGAATATGATAATCATTTAATTTTTTCATCATATCATCTCTACCAGCTCGAAATCTCGGTTGTGAACTATTGATAAATAGAGTAGGAGGCGTTTTAGAAGTAACATATTCTAAAGGAGAAGCTTCTTTCCAAAGTTCAAAATTATCTTGTTTCGTATAACCGAAAAAATAAATGGCATAAGTACCTTCTTCAGCTTCGGGATGAATAAAAGAAACAATTCCATCAACATTTATAATTGCAGCAATTTTCTTTGATTTTACGCCGTAAAGTGTTGCCAATTGAGCACCAGCAGAAGCGCCAAGAATAACGATTTTAGATTGATCGAGTTTGTATTTTTTACGATTATTTATCAAATAATTAACTGCATCATCCATATCTTCTAAAGGAGCTGGATATTTTGCAACATCACTTAATCTATAATTTATCGCCATTGTTACAAAACCAGCTGAAGTCAACGCTTGAGCCATTGGTTTTTGATTCTCTTTGCTACCCGAAATCCAACCTCCACCATGTACAAGAACAATTGCTATAGAGGGTTTAGTTTGATTTTTTGGTTGATAAATATCAGCTTTTAATTGATGTTTTTCTTGATAAATTATATCCTCAAAAGCATTTATATTTTCAAAGTTTTTCGAAGAAATCGGCGTAATAAAAGGGTAATTTTTCTTTAATTTTTTGTAAGTCGTTTCGATTGTATAAGGCGAAGCCTTCGGTCTCTCAACTTGACCGAAGGCTATCACCATATGCATCATAAAAACAAACAAAATCTTTTTAATTGATAACTGCATTCTTTTTGACTTCTTTAGAACTTGTTACATTCTTCTTATCAAATGCTTTTGGTAACTTAATTTTATCAGATTCATTACCAATAATCTTAATTTCTGGAGTTGTAGCAGACTTGAATTCAGTAGTGCTTAAATCAACATTTTTACTATTAAAAATTGTAACCGCTTTTCCGTCTTTGTAATTGAATTTTACATTTTTCAGTTGAATTCCATCAGCATCAATAATACTTAAAGCTTTTTTTGTGTCGAAAGTAGAATTTTCAACCACAATATTTTTAATATTCATTTCTGCAAGTCCCATGATAAACAAAGCTTCGTGAGAACTTACAACATTAATGTTTTTGAAAAATATATTTCGAATTGTTGGGGTTTCCTCTGTTACAGGAACTTTTTTATCATTCCTTTTTTCGTCATCTGCATTTTGATCATCTTCTACAATTGGAGAATTTCCTTCGTAAAACATGTTAAAACCAATTGCTTGCGCAGGAATATTAATCATATCAATATTAGAGATATAAATATTTTCGATTAATCCACCACGTCCACGAGTCGTTTTGAATCTTAAACCAATATCTGTTCCGATAAAAGTTGCACCAGAAACATGAACATTACGAACGCCACCAGACATTTCGCTACCAATCACAAATCCGCCGTGCGCATGATAAACTGTGTTATTTTTGATAATTACATTTTCAGTAGGAATTCCACGATCGCGACCATCTTTATCTTTTCCAGATTTGATACAAATTGCATCATCACCAACATCAAACGTATTGTTGTAAATCAACACATTTTTACAAGATTCTAAATCCAATCCATCTCCATTTTGCGAATACCAAGGATTTCTAACATTCAAATTTCGAATGATAATATTCGAACTCATTAATGGATGAATATTCCATGCAGGTGAATTTTGAAACGTTGGACCATCTAAAAGTACACGATCCGAATTGACAATGCTAACCATTACTGGGCGTAAAAAATCTCTTACTTTAATTAAATCTTCTTTGTTGATTTTATCAGGAACATTAAAATTAGAACTGCTGATATAACCTAATTTAGAGCCTTCACTTGGAAACCACGTTTTTTTATCATCTGATAAAACTCCGCCAGACGCAACTAGATTTTTCCATTGAGAATCTGTCATTTTACCCTTCTTTACAAAACGCCACGCATCACCATTTCCATCGATTGTTCCATTTCCTGTAATCGCAATATTCTGCGCATTTTTAGCAGAAATAGGAGAAGCTGTACGCGTTGTATTTAGACCTTCGAAGCTTGTTTCAACCAAAGGATAATCGTTGAAATCTTTACTAAAAATCAATAAAGCGCCATCTTCTAAATGTAAATTGATATTACTTTTAATTTCGATAGGACCACTCAACCAAATTCCGCGCGGAATAACAACTTTTCCTCCACCTTTCGCGCTTGTTTCTGAAATAGCTTTGTTGATTGCTTCTGTATTTTTGAAAATTCCGTCCGATTTTGCGCCATATTGAGCAATTGAAACAATACGATTTGGGAACGAAGTTTCTTTTACTTTCGGCATATTAAACTCAATATCCTTGTAAATATTCTCATCAACTTGAGCTGATAAATGAGTAGAACAAACAATTGCTAACGCAACTGTAAGTAGTTTTATGTATTTTTTCATTATTTAATGTTTTTGTTTTGAATGATAGTTTTGAATTCTTTGAAAACAATTGATGCGACAGCTTTTGCGCCTGCAATTTGAAAATGTGTGTTATCTTTTTGTCCATTTGGATAAGCATCGTACAAATTCGCTCCAAAATTCATGAAATAGGTTTTTGTTACATATTCTTGTCCTTTTTGGCTAAAAAAATCCATTGATAATTGATTCAAATCTAAGAATGCAACATTTTTTTCTTTTGCAATTTCTTTAGCGACAAATGGATATTCGCCATGTACATTTTCTAGCTTTCCATTTTTCCAAGGATAATTTCTTGCAACGGGACTTAGAATAATCGGAATTGCACCTTTTTCTCTTGTTTGATCCACATATAATCTCAAAAATTCCTTGTAACCTTCTAAATTTACAAATCGTTCTGGTTTATCTTCGGCGGCATCATTATGTCCAAATTGAATCAACACGTAATCACCTTCTTTTAGTTGTGAATAGACCTCTCGCCATCTACCTTCTTGAAAAAAAGTACGCGTACTTCGACCACCTTTTGCTTTATCCTTGACGATGATATTTTTATTCGCTAAATGTTTCACATCTTGTACGCTATCTTTTGCAAAAAATGGTTGAAATTCTTGTCCCCAACCAGCAATTGGATATCTGTTTTTCATATAGTTTTTACCAGGATCATAATCGCCTGTATAATCTGCAACAGTTGAATCTCCTATTAAGAAAATTGTGATTGATTTTCCTTTTTGTGCATGACAAAAAATTGACATAGTAATGAAGCAAATTAAAGTATATAAAAATTGTTTTGTCTTCATTATTTCTCGTTTTTATCTATTCTGAACCAATCAAAATCAGCATAACCACCACGTTTCGCATCTTGAGAACTCATACTATATATACCAACTTTTGCTCCAATCCATTTTCCTGGTTTAGCTTGAAATGGTTCTCCGATTGATGTATATTTTTTTCCGTTTTCACTAAAACTAAATTGACAAATTCCGTTTGGTTCGCTCACTTTTACTTTCAAGAAAACTTCATTAGTTGATAATTTTACTTCGGATAGAATTTTTTCGGGATTATTTTTCTCTGCTTTTTCTGCACGAATCAATTGTAAATAATATCCATCTTTTTTATTTGTGATAACTAAAGATTGATAATCTGTTCCCATGATTAATAAACCAGCAGTTTTCCCTTCTGTAGCATCTTCAGGCGTAAGTTTTACTTTTGTTGAAGCTGTGAAATTTGGTGCAGGAAATTTCTGCGTTAACAAATTAGGAACCGTCCAAAGATTATTCGAATTTTCAGGAACTTTGATCGAGAAAAGACGAAGAAAATTTTGATTTGCTAACTTACTGTACCAAACAATTGAAGGATTTGCACTCCATTGCCATTGTAATCCAATATCATTTCCTTTAAAATCATCCGTTTCCGAAGGATTTATAATTTCAGATTTATTCGAAATTGTAGGTTTTTTATATGTCAAAACAGGTTCTCCAATTCCATTTTTATCTTGATCTACACCAATAAACGGCCAATCGTTGATCCACTTCATTGGTTGAAGATGAACAATTCGTCCATACGTATCTGCATCTTGAAAATGATAGAACCAATCTTCTCCATTTTTTGTATCCACCCAAGCACCTTGATGAGGTCCATTGATAGTTGATTTTCCTTGTTCTAAAACAATTTTTTCATCATAAGGTCCATAAATATTTTTTGAACGTAAAACCAATTGCCTACCAGTAGCTACACCACCTGCAGGAGCAAAAATATAATAAAAACCGTTGCGTTTATAAACTTTTGGTCCTTCGACAGTTGGGTGATTTTCGTGTCCATCGAAAATGTGTTTTCCTTTATCTAAGACTTTTGTTCCTTCCGCATTCATTTTTTTGATTGTCAAAAGGCTTTTTACGCCAGCGCGACTTCCTGCCCAACCATGCACGATATAGGCATTTCCGTCCTCATCCCAAAACGGACATGTATCAATAATACCTTTTCCTTCTTCAACTAAAATTGGATCTTCCCATTTCCCGAAAGGATTTTTGGTTTTAACCATATAAATTCCGAAATCTGGATCGCCCCAATAAATATAATATTCGTTGTTGTGAAATCGGATACTTGGCGCCCAAACACCATCGCCTCTTTTTGGTGTACTAAAATGTTTGATAGGAAAAACATCGGGTAGGGCATGATTGACCAATTTCCAATTAATCATATCAGTTGAATGTAAAATTGGTAAACCTGGCGCTTCATTAAAACTGGAAGCTGTCATGAAAAAATCATCACCGACACGAATTGCATCAGGATCAGAATAATCTGCATGTAAAACAGGATTTTTATACGTCCCATTTCCTAAATCTGATACCCAAACATTTGATTTTTGAGCGTGTATTGGCAAGAAATTTAATCCTAATAATGATAGGAGAATTAATGTTGATTTCATGGCGATTAACGATTTAATTCTAATGCAGCTAATATAAATGGTCCAGTTCCTTTTGGATCATTTGCTCTTATTTCTTCACTAATGTAATATTCGTAAGAACCATCGCGATAAGGATTTCCTCCTAAACCTGCAACAGCACAGCATTTTTCTAAACTTACAATACCTTTTTCATCGACTTGAATAAATTCTTTTAAAATTCCATCAAATCCATTTTTGGCATTTTTCATGTATGATTTTGGCAAATAACCTTTGTTAACACCTTTTGCTAACGTATAAACGTACATTGAAGTACCTGTAGCTTCCAAATAATTTCCTGTTCTATTTCCTTGATCCAAAACTTGATACCAAGTCCCTGAAGAATGTTGAACCTTCACAATCGCTTCCGCATATTGATTAAGGTATTTGATTAATTTATCACGACCTTGATAATCTTTTGGCAAATAATCTAATACATCGACCAAAGCCATTCCGTACCAACCCATTCCTCTCGACCAGAAATGTTGAGAAAGACCTGTTGTACTATTTGACCATTTTTCTTTTCTACTTTCGTCCCAACCGTGATAATATAAACCAGTTTTTGGATCGCGGTTATATTTTTCGATTAAGTCAAATTGTAAAACAATTTTATCATAAGATTTCTTCGCATCAGTAGCGCTCTGAAATTTTGTTGCATATTTTGCATGAAAAGGTTCGGCCATGTAAACACCATCTAACCACATTTGATTTGGGTAGATTTTTTTGTGCCAATATCCGCCTTCCGTTGTTGTTGGTTGTTGTTCTAATTGCTTATCCAACGTTTCCATTGCAATTTTGAAACGCTTTTCTTTTGTTTTTTCGTATAAATCAAAAATTGCGTCACCAGATTTGATCATATCTAAATTATAATTCTCGAACTTATACGTATCAATTTTTCCGTTCGAATCAATCATTCTATTTGCATAATCGTAGATATAATTATAGACAGTTTGGTTATTTGTTTGCTCATATACTTTGTACATAGCGTCTAAAACCAATCCATTTGTATAACTCCAACGTGGCTTGTTTTGAAAATCTAAAAGTGTAGGATCAGGGAAACGAATAGTTTCTGAAATTGCCATTCGTTCTGACCATTTTAACTTTGGATTGACAAGAATATCTTCTGTATTTTTTTTCTGACTGATACAAGACGTACTCGAGATTATCATCAAACCACAAACCGTTGTTTTTAAAATATTTTTCATTATCAACTATTTATAAACGATTAGACTTTTCTAATTGAACTAATTTCGAATTCAAATCATTGTAGAATTCAGTTTCGTTTTTAAGTCCATTTGGCTCTTGTGCCCAAGCTGCCAAAATATAATATGTCATTGTTTTGGTTGTCGGTTTGAAAACAATTAAATGATCATCTTTTCCGTCTACTAATTTTTCTACCTCATCCGATTTATAGAAAATTGCCATTCCAAGCAAATCATTTTTGTCAACTAAAGTTTGTTTTCCGTAAGTTGAGATATATCCCCAACTTCCATTTGCGCTTTTCTTTTGCTGCAACGGAATATTTTTGAATTTTACCAAACCAGTTGTTAAACCATTCGTTAAGACAGAAGTTTTCAATTCAAATTTAGAAAAACGATCATAAGGATAAATCGAAACTTTTGCTTTTACATCTGTTGTGTGATCCGCAGTTTTCCATTTAGAATAATCAATTTCAAAACTCGAAACATTTTTACTGTTTTTTACTTTGACATATGTATTCTCAACTTGATGCAAATGCGCAACTGTATCATTCACTAATCGCCCAAAACCACCAATTCCAAGCGATTTCCCAGCTTTCAAGATATCTTGTCCCCAAGGAAGAGGTTCGTGATAAGAATCAAAACCATCTTGTCCAACATCTTGCAAAACTTGTGTTTTTACCTTTTTCCCGAAAATATCAACCGCATTTCTCCAATCCAAATACAAGCGATAACCAACATTTTGATTTTCCCAACCTGGACCTTCGTATCGAATATCGAAAGCATGATCGGTATGTTGTGGATCAAGCGTATGTTCTTGTACATTTCGAAATGTTCCGCCTTCATATTCTTTATGACCTCTTTTTCCATCTACCCATTTTCCACCTTCTTTTATAGAAATTTCGGAATAGGTAAATCCATTGTTTTCATGTTGAACCAATCTGTTACTACAAGAAGTGACAAGGATTAATGTTGTTATTGTGGCAATAATTTTTTTCATACGTATTAATTTTTAAAATTAGTGAGGAGTTTAATTGACGATCCAATCACCCAAAACATTATTTTTAGAGAATGCTAAAGCTTCTTGAGCAGTTAATTGACGACTCCATTTAACTCTTTTATTTGCGATATGTTTACCTGTAGATTTATATTCGGAGTAGCGAGCTGTAGATTCATTTGCAACTTTTCCCCAATTGTTCCAACCTTCCGCTTTAACAGACAAATCTATGTCGCAATTGATAAAAGCAGTTTGAGCAAAAGGTCGCCAAGGTCTTCCCAAATGATGAGAATCTTGATTGTTTCCTGAAATTTTACAATTCTCGAAAACGAAACCGTATTTCTGATCTTCTGTCGTTGATGCCGCTGTAATGTATCCTTTCCCTTTATTATTTAGCTGACAGTTCTCAAAATAAGCGGTTCCTGCTCCGAAAATGTAATCGACTGTACCTTCGATGTAACAGTTGTTAAAATATTGTCTGCTTCCGCTTTTTACCAAATACAATGTATCTTGATTTCCTAAAAACCGACAATTTGTAAATTTTATTTTATCTGCATCAACACGAACAGCAACAGCTTGTCCAACTTCGCCTGCACTATTTTCGAATGTTATATTTTCGGCTGAAAAATTGTCTCCAAAAATAAAAAATGAAGCCGAACCAGATGTTCCAATTTCTTGACCAATATTATTTAATTTTGATGCGTAATCATCATACGTCAAAATGGTTTTGTGTTGATCTTCGCCAATAAAATTAATCATCGTTTTAGAAGGAGGTAAGGTAATTTTTTCTTTATAAACTCCATTTTTGATCAAAACTTTTACAGGAACTCGACTAAAATCGGGTAGTGCAGCAATTAATTCTTGAATAGTTTTGAATTGACCAGAACCATCTTTCGCTACAATAAAATCATAATCTTTGACTTTGTTATTCGCTGAATTAATCTTTTCTGAAACTAACGATTCTGCATAAACTTCTAAATTGGTATATTGACTTGATAAATTGTAACCGTTTGCATCATTAATACCAACTTTCAAATTATTTCTTTTTTCCCATTCATCGTCCATTCCATCTTGATCTGTATCTGTAGGAATATTGTATGTTTTTAACGTAGGAAATCCACCAACTTCTGTTTGACTATCAATAATTCCGGTCATATTTTTTGGATATCCGTTTGTTAAATAACCAATTAATCGATTATCAACTTCATCGCGTTTTAAACTTGCTCCCGCATGTGCTTGAACCATTTTGTAGGCATTTTCAGTAGAATGAGTGATAATTTCATTTTTACCAAATTCAGTTTCAGCTTTTGCTTTTAAAGGTTCATCGGCTTGTACACCGCCATTCCAGTTATTTGCTGTTATATCAGCATAACCTTTTACAAAATTTCCGTTGACATAAAATTTACCATATGGAATAGAAGGATTTACAATTCTATTTTTATGTTTTGTGGCTGGTCCAGATTTGAAATAATTATTAATCAAATTATATTTTCCTTTTTCTCCGCCATAAATAGAATTTGCGCCCCAATTAAAAATTACATTATTACGAAAATCAACCATTTCATCTTCAGGATTTACCGTTGATTCTGACCCACTAAAACGAGGATTTCGACTATTGTTACTCATAATTAGATTGTGGTGGAAACTTGCAGGCTCACCACCCCAAATTCCACCATAACCATGCGCTCCTTTTATATGAACAGATTTATTAAGAGCTTCTGATATGATAGACCATTGAATTGTAAGATTTTTGACACGATAAAACGAGATGTTTTCATCTGTAGCCCAACTTACCGAACAATGATCTATGATTATATTTTGTGCATTTCGACCACCCAAAGCATCACCTTCTACTTTTGCTAAATCGCCTAAACGAAATCTCATGTAACGAATAATTACATTGTCAGATTTGATGGTTACAGGATAATTAGAAACCGTAATACCATCTCCAGGAGCAGTTTGTCCAAGAATAGAAATATTTCCGTAATTAATATCCAAAGGAGATTGCAATATAATGTTTCCAGAAACAGCAAAAACGATTGTTCTGCTCAATTTTTTTTGAATTCCGTATCGTAAACTTCCTTTACCAGAATCGTTGAGATTTGTGACAATATAGACTTCTCCACCTCGTCCACCAGAACTGTACCTGCCATNNCTGTCCCTGCCATATCCTTCGGCAGAAGGAAAAGCAGGTAAATTCTGTGCAAATAAACATGAATGAATTAAAAATATAAATGTAATTGCGATGTGTGATTTCATTTTTTATCGTTTAATTAATTCCACCATCTTGGATCTCCAATCGCAGCACCTGTAGAAGATGCAGTTCTTAATGGAGAATTGACTGGTAATGTAAAATCAATTGTTGTGTTTGTCCAATTTAGAGCATTGTCTTGATTATTCGTAGAAGTTACTCCTCCAGTAGGAAAAACAAGTTTTTGTAAATCAGCTGCTTTACCATTCGTCAAATTATAGAAATTGTTGAACGTAAAAACAGCTGTACTTGAAGTAGCTAAACGAATTAAATTATTACTCGATAAACTTCCTCCAACTCTTGGCGAATTTGCAATAATATTATTGGTAAAATTAGCTTTGATCGGCACGTTATTATTGTCTAATAGTGGAAAAGAAGAACTTTGTCCAAAACTATTAATTGTACAATTGTTGACATTAATTGTTGCGTTAGCAGATGGCGTAGTAATACTTTCTCTGTATCGAATAAATAAATCTCCAACTTCTGTAAATGTTGAATTTTCGATATTAACTTCGTTAAAAACTAATTTGTCTAAATGTAAAAATCCGTAAGATGAAGCTGGGAAATTCTTGAAGAAAGAATGTTTAATCTCAAATTTATCCATTACATATCCGCTATTTGGACCTCTATTTGCTCTGAAAGCTGAGGTTTTAACACTACTTACAATACAGTTTTCAATCAATACATTTGCAAAATTAGCCTTCGCACCATTGCTGCTGCTGCTTGTCAAATTGATTAAATAATCTGCCGTATTTGCGCTTCCATCTAATTCGATATTCTTTAGATGTAAACCAGCCCCAGTATCATTTAACGTAAATTCTTTGAAAGAAACTTTTGTATCTTCTGGATTTCCAGAAATTCCAATCAATGAAATTTTCTTCGCATTAATTGCAAACAATTTATCTCCAGAATCATATTTACCAGGATTTAATCCAATGATATCACCATCTTTTGCATTGTTAATCAAGGTGATTAAATCATCGCCAGAATTAGCAATAACACTATAACTTGTAGACGATTTAGTCGTGAAATTCTGAGAACCAACGCTTGTATTTCCTTTATAAATTTCGACTGTATATCGTGTACTTGGATTAAGCCCTTTTGTTGTTTTAAGTCCAGCAGTAGCTTCGCTACTTGTAATTTGACTTATAATAGGATCGCTAACATAAACAGGATCCTGACCAGAAACTTGTGTATATGCTTGAAATCTCAATTCAGTTACTCCAGCAGTTACATCCCAACTAACCGTTGCTTGATTCTCCAGAATATTTGGATCATAAATAGGATGCAAAATTTGGATTCCAATAATTTTAATTCGCTTACTAACAGACCAGTGAGATTCTGGTCTGTTTTCGTAAGCATTTGTTTTAACACGTATAAAGAAATTTTTTCTCACGGGAATTTCTTGATCCGTAATAACAACTCCAGCAGAATCTGTTTTTTTTGTTAAAATGATATCTTTTGGATTTGTAAATAACGAATCGCTTGAAACTTCTGTTGTATAAGTTTCGTCAATATTATTAGTATACAGAGAAGGTGACCATGTGACTTTAGTTTCTGTTTCAAAATTTTCGGCAGATAAAGACAATGGTGTAAACATTCTCATTGGATCGTTAGATTCTGACTGAAATTCATCATCATTACAAGAGATTACAGCATTTGCAGTAAGTAATACTGTTCCTATAATCAATATTTTATAAAAAGTTTTTTTCATAATAATTGTGTTTTAGTATCCGTAATCTTGTGTTAAATTATAATTTGTATTGATGATATCTTGATAGATTGGCAACAATTCTGAATGATTTGGTTTGTAATATTGTAACCAACCTTTTCGTTCGTCGTTAATCATTGTCGCAACCATTCCTGTTTGCCAGTTTATGCGTGTATATCCCGTTGGAGTAGAAGCAACAGAAGGAGTGTAGAACAATTCTGTTTTATCATTTCCAACAAAATAAGTATCTAAACTCAAAACAGTTTTTTGGGCTGTCTGTGTTGGATCGTATTTCCCAATTTTATAATAGATGTATTTAGGTACATTGGCATATTCTCCCGTTCCATCTAATAAATTTTGCAATTTAGCACGAGTTTCTGTTACTACTTGACCTAAAAGATTCCATCTGATTAAGTCATATTTTCGGATAGATTCTCCACCAAATTCCAATAATCTTTCGTGTACAATTTGCTCAAAAAAGCCTTGGTAGCCATTCGCTGTAACTGCAGGCATTTTATCAGGATTGTTTGCATAAGCTCTTGCTCTAACTTCTCTCAAAGCATCTATTGCAGCAGCCGTTGGTCCACCGTTTAATTCATTTTCTGCCTCAGCAAACATTAATAAAACATCTGCAAAACGCATAATTGGCCAATTGATTCCAACATTTTGAGAAGGACCTGTTACTTTTGTCCAAGACTTTCTGAATTTTCCGTCTGTTAAAGCGTCAATTTTAACCACTTGTGTTAAATCATCAGCATTAATTTCGAACGCATTGATTGTGACATCTCGTCTTTGATCATATTTATCAAATTCATAAAAATAAGTTGGTAAAGCATTTATTCCGCCACCACCATTCCATTTAGAAGCTGCATTATGACGTAATCCGTTGTAATAACCAAGTTTACTATCAGTTCGCGCATTTCCGCCAAAAGCACCTACTTGAAAAATCATTTCGTTTGTATTATCCATGCGACCTTCGTGAATAGCACGGAAAACATCTTCGTAATTTGGATTGATATTATGACTTCCACGTTGTTGCATAATGTCAAACGTTTCGTTGCGAGCAATTTGGTAATATTTTTCTGGATTTGTTCCTTTAACCATCTGTACAGGCTGTCTTCTCAACGAATATCCAGCTCTAGCAAGTGCAATACGAGCACGTAAGCCTTTCACAAAAGCTTTTGTAATTCGTGTTGTAGGATCTCCAGATTCGGCTCTCCATGGAATAACTTTTGAAGCAGTTTCTAAATCATTTAATAAAACTTCATACACTTCATCACGATCAGTTTTTGGAAGGAAAATATGTTCGTACTGAGAAGATGGTTTATCTTGAAATGGAACATCACCAAAGTTTCTGATTAATTCGTAATAATATTGCGCTCTTAACGTCAATGCTTCTCCGTAATATCTATCCATTAACTTTTTGTCACTATCACTTCCAGATTTGTAGACATCAGATGTCGGAATATTATAAATTAATAAATTTGCTCTTTCGATTCCTGTGTATAATTGACGGAAAGGTTTGTCTAATTCTGGATTTGTAGGACATGCATTGTACATACTAATTCCACGACGATCGTTACAATTGTAATCACCTGATGTTTTGAAATCATCTGCAGCTTGTCCAATGATAGAAGAAATTCTGTTTCCGTAACCATTATCACCAGCCAATTGATTATATACGCCAACCAAAGCAGAGTAAGTGTAACTTGCATCGTTGTAAACCTCTATTTCGGAAGTATTGGAAGGGCTACTAACATCCAAATAATCATCGCATGATGTTGTTGTTAATAAAACGATGCTAACGCCTAATATTTTTATAATTGTTTTTGTTTTCATTTTTGATGTGTTTTGAGATTAGAAAGTAACATTAATACCTGTTAAGAAAAATCTGCTTCGTGGATAGGCAGCGTAATCAACTCCAGGAGTTAAAGGACTTGTGCGTCTTGTATTTGCTTCAGGATCATAACCAGAATAACCAGTAATTGTAAATAAATTATTGATTGTTGCGTAGATTCTTACTTTGCTAATAAATTTCGTTTTTGCTAACATATCTTCTGGTAAAGAATAACCAACTGTAACGTTGCTTAATCTTAAATAAGATCCATCTTCGATGGCATAAGAATGTAAAATATAATTTCCAGAAGGAGGTGACCAAAATGTAGCATTTGCGTTTAGAGCTTCTAATTGTGTAGGATCTGTTACTCGATTTCCGTTATCGTCAAAATTTCTCCAAGCTCCAGCAACTGCTTTTAACATATTGTTGTCGCGGTATAAATATTGTGTTGTAAACTCAACTTTATTGGCATTGTAAACTTTATTACCAACAGAATAAGTGAAGAACATACTTAGGTCGATATTTTTCCATTGAAATTGTTGATTAAATCCACCATAGAATTTAGGTTGAGCATTTCCTAAAACTGTTTTATCATTATCATCAATTATTCCATCGTTATTTAAATCTTTCAATTTTAAATCTCCAGGACGCACATCTTTTGAACCTAATGCCGCAGCAGAATTGCTTGCAACACCAGCTTTTAATGTATATTTTTGAGTTGATGGATTGTAATCGAAATCGCTCACTTTGTACCATCCGTCTGTTACATAACCATAGAATTGTCCGATAGGTTTACCTACTTCAACTTTGAAATCTTGCAAATTATTTACCCATCCAGATGATTGATAATAGTATTGTAGACCATCACCAGTTACATCTTTTCCTAAAGATTTGATAACATTTTGATTATGAGAAATATTGAAGTTTACATTCCATTTAAAGTTTTTAGATTTCGCAATATCAGCACCTATTGTAAATTCAATTCCTTTGTTTTCCGTTTCACCAGAGTTTTGATATTGGTATTCGTATCCGCCTGTTTGCGGAATTTTAGCCAATAATAATAAATCTTTTGTATTTGTTACATAAGCATCGATACTACCATAAACACGTTTATTGAATAAAGTATAATCTAATCCAATGTTTTTAGAAATTGTTTTTTCCCATTTTGCACCCGAATTTGCCAACCTTTCATTAGGAGCTAAACCTGGAACTACAGCATTATCAAATGAATATCCCCAGTTACTTGAACTACTAAAGAATGTTGAATATAAGAATGGCTCAATGCGGTTATTACCCGAAGTACCATAGCTTAAACGTAATTTTAGTTCGTCAATCCAAGAAGAATCTTTTAAGAAATTTTCTCTTGCAACATTCCAAGCAAATGAAGCAGAAGGGAAGGTAGCATAACGATTATCAGGAGAGAATACACTCGATCCGTCTGTTCTGACAGAAAGTGTTAACATATATTTTTTATTGAACGAATAATTAACTTGTCCAAAAAACGAAGCCAATCGATCCACATTTACTGATGTTGAAACTGGATCTTGTACCATTCCTGCTGGAGGAACCGCACTTTGCAAATTAGAAAATGCTTGATTAGCCGAAATATTTTTTGGTAACCATTTGATATACGTTCTTGATGTTTCTCCGTCTGTTTTTACAATTTCCTGTCCAATCATTACATCTAGTTTATGAGTAGAACCTAATCTTGGTGAATATTGTAATGTATTTGAATTTGAAATTCTTCTTGTTTGACTTGCACGCATATCAACCACAGGAAGATTAGCATTTGCCATTGCAACACTTGTGATATTTCCGTAAAAACTATTGTCATTGCGATCTGTTTGTACATAACCAAAAACAGATTTGAAGGTTAACCCTTTGACAATTTGCCAAGACAAGTAACCATTCATCAAAAGGTTTTGTCTTTCGTCTTCTCTTACTTCATTATTCGCTAGCAAAACAGGACTTGTAAGGTTTGTTTGTGCATAATAATCTGGATCGAAGAAATCAACATACGATTCGTTTCCTGGAGCAGCAAAAGGTTGATATCTCACTGAATTACGAAGTCTGTTATTTGATTGAGAACCTGTATTTGAAGTACCAGCTCCCATGATTTTATCTTTACTATATCTAAAACTAACTCCCGTTTTTACTTTGTCGCTGATTTTATGATTTAATTTGAAGTTTGCTAAATTTCTTTTGTAACTAGAATTCAGCATAATTCCATCTTCGTTGATGTGATTTAAATTTAAACTGAAATCAGTCGATTTATTTCCACCAACAATCGAAACGTTATGATTTTGAGAAAAAGCTTTTCTACCAAAAACTTCTTCTTGCCAATCTCTCGCTTCCATACTTTTATAGATATCTATATCGTTAAAATCTCCATATCTTTTTCTGAAAGAATCTGCTAATTGCTCATCATTATTAATATTATACAATTCATACTGATAACGTACAAATTCATACGGAGTCATTACTTCTAACTTATTCTGAATTTCTCTAAATCCAGTATAATTAGAATAAGTAACTTGTGTAGGCATGTTGAAACCACTTTTTGTCGTAATAAGCACAACACCGTTTGCACCTCTCGCACCATAAATAGCAGTAGAAGCTGCATCTTTTAAAACATCAATACTTGCAATTTCTTGTGGAGATAAAATAGATAAGGCATTTTCTACTTGTATTCCATCCACGATATACAGAGGGCTGTTGTCTTGTGTAATCGATGTGCCTCCACGAACTTTAATTGTAACATCAGCTCCTGGTGCACCTTCGGACATACTAACTTGTACACCAGCTAATCGACCTTGTATAGCTTCAGCAGCAGAATTTACTGCCATATCTTTTATCTGATCAGCATTTACACTTGCCACAGAACCTGTTAATTCATCACGTGTTACAGTTGTATATCCAATTACAACAACTTCATTTAGATTTTGTTGCTCTGTTGCAACAAGATCTTTCAGTTTTATATCGATTGTTCCTTTCTTATTAACAGGAATAGTCTGTATTTCATAACCATCATAGGTAATGGTTAAAGTCGAGTTATCTGGAACAACAATTTCATAAAATCCATTTTCATCTGTAATTGTTTCGTACGTTGTCCCATCTACATAAATGTCAACTCCATTAAGAGGTGAATTATTAATAGATGATTTAACTGTTCCGGAAACTTTTATTTCTTCTTGCGCAAAACTCGCAATTGGTAGAAGCAAAAGCGTGAATAACTTAATTTTAGATATCCTCATATGTGTGGTTTTGTGTTTCTTCTGTTAAACTAAATAATTTTTAGCGTAATCGATTACATTATTAAATATAAAGGTGTATAGAAAACACTAAAGTAAAATTATTATTATTAATAATAAAATAAAAATTATAAAAATAATTTGTTATTGATAAAATGATGCTCTTTTTTGTAAAAGAACATCATTATTTTACGGATATAGTATTAATATGCCGGATTTTGTTTGAAATTTGAATTTTGATTTAAGTCAATTGCAGCCTGAGGAATAGGTCTTAGTATTTTAAGTTGACCATTATTTCCATTAAAATTAGATTGTTTAATCAAGAAATTATATTTTGAAGCACGTTCAACTAATTTTCCTGTACGTTTTAAATCAAACCAACGGTTATATTCACCTAACATTTCTCTCGCTCTTTCATCTAAAATAAAATCAATATTCATGTTTGATGCAGTTACATTTTGTACACCAGCTCGCTTACGAACTTCATTGATTCGTTGTAATGCTGTAGATATATTTCCTGCTTTTAGATATGCTTCGGAAGCAATAAGATAAGTATCGGCCAATCTTGAAAGAATAATGTCTCTCGTGTTTGTAAATTTTCCAAATGGAGCTTTTGGATCATCAAATTTCTTTACAGGAATCGTTTGATAATCAAAATTAGGATTGCTTTCTGCAGCATAAGTTCCATAACTATGATATTCTACACCTGGATTTTTTGCAATATAGTTTGCCTTATATGTATCATTTTTTGCAAACCACTTAGGTTCGTAATAATGCTTTACAGTTAAAGTTGAATGATCGCTTACATCAAAATAATCAAAATAACGATCATATACTTCACCCATAAAAGTTGCGTTCCAACGTGTGTCATCTTGAGTGTATAAATCAAGTGCAAACTGAGTAGGGCATAAGCTATATGTACGATAAGGAGCTTTACCTGCAACTTCTGATCCACCATGATATGGTCCAAAATAACTACTTTGTGCATGACCTAAATTAAAAGGATCTGTACTTGTTGAAGCTGCGCTGTATTGAACAGAAAAAATAGTTTCTGCATTGATTTCGTTGCCAGGTTTCCACAATTGTTCGAACGAAAGTGAAAGAGCTTGCCCAGCAATAACGTTATCTGCATATTGAGCTGCTGTTGTAAAATCATCATTTGTTCCAAAAGTTTCGTAACCGCGTGTTAAGTGAACTAATGCTAATAAATGCTGAACAGCTTTTGTATTAACATGCCCATTGTAAGCCGTATTTCCAACTAATTTTAATGACTCTTCTAATTCTTTGATAATAAATTGATAAACGTCTTTTGAAGAAGTTCTATCAAAACTTAATTGTGGTGTATTAATATATTCTGTAACCAAACTTACATCTCCATAGGTTTGTACCAACAAGAAATAGGCGTTTGCTCTTAGGTATTTTAATTCTCCAATTTGCTTGTTTAAGTTAGAAGAAGCTGCTGTTTTATCTGAATAATACAATGCCATATTTGCAGCTTGAATAGCCGTATAGCAATTTTTATAAAGATGATCTACTCCTTCTGACGAAGCATTAAGTTCTGTGTATTGACTTAAACCTGGTGGTTCAGCTGTTCTTCCTCTTGCATATAAATCTGTTCCTGCGACAAAAAGCCAAGGCTCTTTTCCATAAATATTTTTTAATTGAGCATAATTTGCATTAACCAATGAAGTAAATCCTTCTGCGGTTGTATAGTATTGTTCTGCAGCTACGTTAGAAAGGTTTTCTTCTTCTAAAAAATCACTGCAAGAATATGTTGTGCTTAAAGCTAGTAATAATATAACGATTTTTTTCATCTTTAAAACTTCTTAAAATTTAACATTTAATCCCAATTGATAAGTAACAGAACTTACGCGTCCAATTCCAAAATTTGCTGTAGCCCACTCAGGATCATAACCATTATAGTCGGTGAAAACGAATGGATTAATTACATTAGCATAAACTCTTAGAGAATTGAATAATCCAATTTTAGATAAAGTATTTTTGTCAAATGTGTATCCTAAGGCGATATTTTTCACCTTCACAAAAGAAGCATCTCTATAATAGCCAACTTTATTGTTTTTCCAATAAGTACCTTCATTATATGGTTGCGGAGCGGTATTAGAGAATTGAGCAGGTAATCCAGCGTCATTTGTTGGAACAAACCAGTCCATATCAATTTTAGATCGACCTCTGTCATACACGTTTGTAAAGTTTTCGTGGAAAGGAGAATATGCTAAAACACCTTGATTTGTAATTAAAGAAGCAGACAAATCAAATTGTCCAACTTTTAACGTTGTGAAAATACTTCCTGACCAATCCGGATCTGATGATCCCAAAATAACGCGGTCATCAACCGTTATTTTTCCATCTCCATTAATGTCTTTTACTTTTGCTTGACCAACTGTTTGACCATATTTCTTCGCCTCAGCTTCTTGATCTGGTTGCCAAACGCCATCAAACACATAATTGTAATACGAATGAATAGATTCTCCAATGAATAAATTGTTTCCAATATCATCCACTGTGTTTTGACCATATATTGATTTGATTTTGTTGACATTTTTAGAGAATGTAAATGTCGTTTCCCAACTTACTTTTTTAGTTTGGATAATTTTTGCTGTTAATGCAACTTCAACCCCTTTATTACTTACAGATCCGATGTTTCCATTAATATATGTCCATCCTGTTTCGTAAGGTAATTGTTGTTTCATTAACAAGTAATCTGATAATTTATCATAAATATCAATCGATCCTGTAATTCTGTTTTTAAAGAATCCGTAATCTAATCCAACGTTAAATTCTCTTGTTTTTTCCCATGTTAAGTAAGGATTTGCGATTTTTCCTGGTAACCAACCATTTGCTACAGTTCCATTAAAATCATAATAATATTGATCGGTTAATAAATTTGTTGTAGAATATGGCTCAATAATATTATTACCTGTATAACCCCAACTTGCTCTTAATTTTAATTC
>NZ_DKHL01000009.1:0-815 GCF_002453775.1 Empedobacter sp. UBA6745 | reverse complement strand
AAAGTAAATAAGTATTTGTCTAATAAAGAGTAATTTGCGCGTAAGGCATATGAACTCAAAGCTTGTTTGATATAATCGGAACCAATATTATACGTTTCTTGCGTTCCTGATCCTATATTGTGATAACCAGTTTCAAAAGGAATATTTCTAGAGCTTTGGAATGAAGATTCATATCTACTTTCGTAAATACTTTGTAAAGCTAGAATATTGAATTTGTGTATATCATTAATCTCAAAATTTGCATTAACCTGGTTATCCCATGTATAATTAAATCTCTCAGATTTATTAATTGCTGCAGAAGACAAATTGTTATTACTTGCTCCAACAGATGTCAAAGCACCCCACGATTCACCTTTTCTTCTTGTGTCATAGTTTGCAGAATAGGTTGTTTTTAAAGATAACCAATCTAATGGACGATATTCGAAAAAGAAATTCCCGATACCATTCCATCTTCTAGTTTCATTTACTGTATTTTTAATCTCTAAAAGAGGATTATAAGTAGATGTTTTATCGATGATAAATGCACCTTGTTGATTAGTTAATTTTCCTGGTAAAGCAGCTAATTCAGTACTTTCGTATTGATAAGGATTCAAGAATGGATTTAATCTGAAAGCCTCTTGCATAGCGATATCAGAACCATCTTGTTGTTCTGTTAATGCGACATTAAGATTAATTCCAACCGAAAATTTATCATTGATTCTATGATCAACACCAATATTTACAGAGTATTTATCTAAAGCTTCATTTTGTAAATTTCCTTTCTCTTTTTGAGCACCTAATCCAATATTATAGCCCATTCCGTTCTCTGAACGTCC
>NZ_DKHL01000040.1:0-18519 GCF_002453775.1 Empedobacter sp. UBA6745 | reverse complement strand
ATTTTCTTGAGGCTTTTTTATCGAATCATTAGGATGTAAACCTGATTAAAAATACAAAAATATTAGGGTGATTATTACGAAAGGGCTCACCTCTTCCCATTCCGAACAGAGAAGTTAAGCCTTTCAGTGCCAATGGTACTGCTATTGCGGGAGAGTAGGTCATCGCCAGTTTTTATTTAAACCTCAAGATTTATTTCTTGAGGTTTTTTATGTTTTAAATTTTTAGTTAACTAGAAAGTATTATAATAATTTTTAAATCATTCAATTAAATATCAGGATTAAGTTTCATTCTTATTTTAGGATTAACAAATTAAAAGAGAGCTTGAAGGTTTTAAATCAAAAAAAATCCGAACATTTTAAGATGTAATTATGTTAAATGAATATTTTCTTATTTAATGATTAATTACTTAGTTGCTTGATAATAGTCTCAGTTACTTTTTGATAATTTCGGTTAAAGTGATGATTACCACCCAAAGAGATTATGTTTTTATTGGTTAAAGTAATTTTATTAAAGGGATAATTTTTTCCATAATCACTTAAAATAATAGATAAATGCAGGTTAGGAAGTTGATTAATTTCTGGGATTGTATTCCATTTTCCGCTTACATTTTCAAAAATTAAATTTTTATAATGAATCTCAAGATCAGCTGTTTCATACGGATCTAAAAGAATAAGTTGATGAATTCTGTTTTTGGTTTTTGTAGGAAATTGATTGATAATAAACGGAATCGCATCAGCACCAAAAGAATAGCCGATAAATACAACTTCTTGATTTTTGTGATGTTTGAGCTTTTCTTCTAAAAATTGAGCTAATATTTCTGCAGTTTTTTTAGAGTCTCTTTCGTGCCAAAAGTAAACTTTAGAATTTAATGCATAAATATCATAACCTTTCTGATAAAGATTTTTACAAATTGATTTTGAAAAAGGTCCTAATCCAGCATCTCCACTTAAATAAAACAAGATAGGTTTAGTTTCATTTTTATTCTCCCATATTTTAAGCGGTAAAGGATCTTTGATATCTATATCATCTCCTTTTGTACGTATGATATACAAACCAATTGTAGTGATAATCAATCCAAATAATATGAAATATTTAGTTTTCATCTTGAGGTTTCATAACTTTATTTAACGCTTGTGGAAGTTGAAGAAGTTCCACTTCATTAGCATAAATGATGTATTTATTGATCCAATAATTGGCGTATTTTTCCTTGAAATTGCGCATTGTTTGATATTGTTTAAACGTCCCAATTCGTTGATAAGCAAATTTCATTAGTTGTTCTGCAATATTATTTGGTTTATCTAAACCAGCTAATGGAGTCAAACCAATGTTGATGTATTTCTTTTGATTTTCTTTGGCGTGATTAATTAATGCAATTATCACCGCATCCATACTACCATTTGGCGAATCAACAGTTCTGCGAAACAAATCGTAAGTCATTTCATCTTTTGCATAATCTGGTATCACATTCAGAAATGTTACTACTTTATTTTCTTCATTTCTCAATGCAATAATAGTCTGATTTTTTAATATTTCTCTGTTCAAATTTTCCTTCAGCAAATACAATTTCTTTTTTATCAAATTCCTTTAACCACTCATTTGAAACAGATTCAATTTCATTTAAAAATTCTTCTGTCAAAGGAGGTAGAATAACCTCTGTTTTAAAACCTTTTTTCTCTAAAGTATTCAATGCATTTCGCATCGATTTACGTTCTTTTCCTTGAAGATTAAAGGAATCAACCTCAATAATTCCTTCTTGTCCAATTAATAAATGTTGTTTTTTAAACTTTTTGAAATCAATTAAATCATTTTCCGAAACTCTATAATACGCAGTTTTCAAACCTTTTGTTCTACAATAATTTTCGAATTCTGAAATTAAATCTGATTTATACTTTGTATCACAAACGACATTATCCAAAACAATAGCAAAATTTAAACCGATTTTATACGCAACAAAACCATTAATATTTGAAGAAAAATAAAGTGTTTTATCATCCATTAATTTAAAATAATCTAATGCTGAATTTCCATATTTTTCGATAATTTCTTCTGCTTCTTCATAATCCTGAATATCTTTTGTGTTATAATTTTTAGCTCTAAAAAATGCTAAAATCAATAATATCCAAGAACTAAATCCAAAAAAGATATTGATGTCTTTGAAATCTTTGGCAAAGGTTGTTCTCGGAACTAAATTGTTTTCACTGAATAATAAGAAGTTTTGAAATGTATAATAAAAAGCTTGATTCCAAGAGAAATCTACTCCAAAATGTCGTTTATCAATGAAATAAAAACTTAAAACATTGAAAATAAAAATCGCAAAAAATGCCAATAAGAAAATTGAGAATCCTTGTCTTAATCGTTTCAAATTTGTTTTCAATGGGTATTGATTCCTGCTGTAAATTAATAGTACGATGGACAAAAATGCGAATCCAGCTTCTTCGTAATCTAATGCTTTGAATATATTACCGAAAAATGATAGTATGGCAAATACTAAGGCAAAAACCCAAGCAGATTTCAAACCTTTGATGAGATAAGATGAAGTAATCAATAAGGCAATTCCAACAAATAGAATCATCAATTTGGAAAGATGCATGAATTCGGTTGGTAAATATAATTTTTCGAAATGCAAACGTTCTGCAAGAGGAGGAGTGATGACTGAAATTATATTAATCATTCCTAATGTAAAAATCATAACAGCAGGAAAAATTCGTGCAAATAGTTTTCTTCCGCGCCACATAAAACTCAAACATCCAAAACCTAAAGGCAGCCAAAATTCGAAAACGCGATACAATAAAGTTGTCGCTAAACCTTGATTGTGAGAATAACCAAATTGTGTTAAAATATACACCATCGTAAATTCTACAGCGCCCAAACCTCTCAAAAATGGCGAAATAATCATCAATAAAACAGAAATTGTATACGCCAAAGCTGCTGCATCAAAAGTGGGTTGAATGCCTAACGCTAACATTGCGATGTAGACGTGTAAAATCCCAGTAATTTCGATGATTGTCGAAATTAGAATTGTGAGATTAATATTTTTTCTGTCCAAAGAAGCTTCAAAAATTGGATTGATTTCTTCTGTAATCTTTGGAAATTTATTTTCTATAATTTGATAGAATTTATTTTTGGTTTTGAATGAGTTATAAATGAAATAAACCAGAATTAAAATTATACCCAAAATAACCAATGATATCCACGAATCATTAAAGTATTTGTTGACGTAAATACTATAAATAATGATGGGAACGCCAATGATGAAAACCGTTAATAACCCAATAAAACCATAAATAGAACTCGCTTGAATGATTTTATTTGTTTCAAATTGTTGCTTTTTGATTTGTTTGGGTAAATAAGCCAAAGAACTAATTCCGCCCGCTGGTAGAAAAACACTGATAAAATTTCGTTTGAGAAATAAATTGACAGCGTCCCAAAATTTAAGAGATAAGCCAACCGCTTTGAAACTTGTAATATACATTGCGGCTTGCAGCGAAATATAGAGAAGCGTAATTCCGAAACCGATCAACAGCCAAATAGGTTTTGCGCTTTGGATACTCGGAATAATTTGCATCATTTCTTTGCGTTCGCTTCTGAAAAATACAAATGCAAGCAGTAGAATAAGTCCCGCTAAAACTTGTTGCCAAGGGATTTTTATATTTTTTATAGTTTGTGGAAATTTCATTTTGGTATGACGTTGATTTAGTTCTATCAATTTATCAAAAAATTAAACATCAAAACTTATGATTTGCTTAAAAATCTCTTATATTGAAAATAAAAATAAGATATGGAGACTGAATTAAATTTACGTCAAGCTAATTTGAGTGATGCGGATAGAATTTGGGAGATTTTGCAGCAAGCGATTCAGAAAAGAAAGGAGGAAGGAAGTAATCAGTGGCAAAATGGTTATCCTAATATGACTGTTGTGAATAACGATATTTCCAATGGTTTTGGTTATGTTTTTACCAATAATCAAAATTTAATCATTGGATATGTTGCAATTATTGATGAAATAGAACCTGCTTATACAGCAATTGAAGGACAATGGTTGAATGATGATCCATATATTGTGATTCATCGATTGGCTGTTGCGCAAGATATTAAGATAAAAGGTTTGGGAACTTGGGCGATGACAGAAATAGAGAAGGTTGCTATTTCAAAAAACATACATACTATAAAAGTTGATACAAATTTTGACAATGTAGGAATGTTGCGTGTTTTTGAAAAGTTAGGTTATCACTATTGTGGCGAAGTTTATTTTGATGGAAGCCCAAGAAAAGCTTTTCAGAAAATTATTCAGGATTTAACATAATTGAAGATTTCAGATAGAATTTATAAAAACTAAATAATCAAATTGATAAAAAGATTCCTTTTTTGGAATCTTTTTTTATGAATTTACATAGGGTAATTATGTTTAAAATGTAAAATTAATATTTTAACCCCTTATTTTTATAGGGTGTGATTAAAAATAAATGATTTTATTTAAAAATAATCTAATTTTGATAGGGTTAAAATTAAAAACTTATGAAAGTTGGATTAAAATGGAAAGTAGCTTTTGCAATTATAACGCTAGTTGCATTAGCTGGATTATTTTGGAAACCAGTTGTAGATATTCCAAATACAGGAGAATTCCTTAGTGAAGAAAATATTGTAAATTCAGATGTTGCCTGGATTTTAGCAGCTGCAGGATTGGTGTTATTGATGACGCCAGGTTTATCATTTTTTTATGGTGGAATGGTAGGTAAACGAAATGTTATTTCTACCATGTTGCAAAGTTTTATTGCCTTAGGTGTGATTTCGATTTTGTGGGTTGTAGTTGGGTTTTCACTGTCTTTTGGTGATTCAATTGGTTTTACAATAAATGGAGAACATTACGGAATTATCGGTAATCCTCTAAGTTATCCATTTTTTAATCATGTTGGAGCATTTCCACACAAAGACATGGCATCTACAATTCCATTTGTCTTATTTGCATTGTTTCAAATGAAATTTGCAGTCATTACACCAGCGCTTGTAACTGGTTCTTTTGCCGAAAGAGTGCGTTTTATTTCATATTTGTTATTTATGATTTTATTTAGCTTAATCATTTACACACCGCTTTGTCATATGGTTTGGCATCCAGAAGGTTTATTGAATAAATATTTTGGAGTAAAAGATTTCGCTGGAGGAACTGTTGTTCATATGAGTGCTGGATTTGCAGCATTGGCAGGAGCTTTGGTGATAGGTAAACGTAAAAACAGAGAACACAAACCTGCAAATATTCCATTTGTTATGCTTGGAACAGGAATGTTATGGTTCGGATGGTTTGGTTTCAATGCTGGTTCAGCTTTGGGAGCAAATGCCACAGCAGCTTTAGCTTTCGGAACAACAACAATTGCTTCTGCTTCAGGAATGATGACATGGATACTTTTTGATAGAATTAATGGTCGTAGCGTTTCTGCTATGGGAGCTTGTATAGGGGCTGTAGTTGGATTAGTAGCAATCACTCCAGCTTGTGGGTTTGTTACACTTCCTGAAAGTATATTTTTTGGCTTTATAACTGCTATTGTCTCAAATGTAATGGTTCATTGGAAAGTGTTAAAAAGAGTTGACGATACTCTAGATGTTTTTGCATGTCATGGAGTCGGGGGAATCATGGGAATGATTTTGACAGCTATTTTTGCACATGGAGAAAATGCGAGTTTGTTACATGGCGGGGTACACGTGTTTGTACATCATATGATTGCTTTGTTGCTTGTTTCGTTATTTACTTTTTTTGGTGCGATTGCTTTATTTTATATTACAGATAAAATGATTCACTTACGAGTGAGTGATAGAGCGGAGTTCGAAGGCTTAGATTTGTCGCAACACGAGGAAAGTTTGCATTAATTAAACAATAGTATTATAAAAAAATCCGACTACTTTTAAGTAGTCGGATTTTCAGTTTATATTAATCCAGCGCGCTTTAATAAAGCGTCTGCTGTTGGTTTATGACCTCTAAATTCTTCGTACAGTTTCATCGGTTCTACAGTTCCACCAGATGATAAAAGTTTATAGAATTTTTGAGCTGTTTCTGGATTGAAAATTCCAGTTTCTTGGAAAAATGCAAAGGCATCTGCATCCAAAACTTCGGCCCATTTATATGAATAATAACCAGATGAATATCCACCTTGAAAAATATGTGAGAAGGATGTACTCATCATATTTTTATCAATTTCTGGATACAACTCTGTTTGTTTGAACGTTTCTTTTTCAAATTGTTGTAAATCATTAATTTCAGCCAAATCATTTGCATGATAAGCCATATCCAATAATCCAAAACTCAATTGACGAACAGTTTGATAACCTTCCATAAAACTTGAAGAAGCTTTTACTTTTTCAATTAATTCTTGCGGAATAATTTCTCCTGTTTGATAATGTTTTGCAAATAATTTTAAAGCTTCTGGTTCGTAACAGAAGTTTTCGTAAAATTGAGAGGGTAATTCAACAAAATCCCAATAAACATTTGTTCCAGAAAGACTTTCGTACGTTGTATTTGGTAACATTCCGTGTAGCGCATGTCCAAATTCGTGGAACAATGTTGTTACTTCCTGAAATGTCAATAAAGATGGTGTGTCTTTCGTTGGTTTTGTAAAATTACAAACAATCGAAACGTGCGGACGTTTGGTATTTCCATTCACATTAGAAGCTTCTCTATAACTTGTCATCCAAGCACCAGGGCGTTTTCCTGCACGCGGGAAAAAGTCTGCATACAATAAACTTAAGAACGCACCATTTTTATCTAGAACTTCATAAGTTGTTACTTCATCGTTGTATTTATCAATATTATGAATTTCTTTAAATGTAATTCCATATAATTTTGTTGCCACATCAAAAGCTCCTTGAATCACATTTTCTAACTGAAAATAAGGTTTCAATTCTTCGTCAGAAAGACTGAATTTTTTCTGTTTTAATTTTTCAGCATAATACGCATGATCCCAACGTTGCAATATTTCAATCCCATCAATTTCTTTTGCAAATGCAGTTAATTCTTCAATTTCTTTTTCTGCAAACGGTTTTGCTTTCGTTAATAAATCATTCAAGAAATCTAAAACTGTCGTAGGTGTTTTTGCCATACGTTCTTCCAAAACATAATCAGCATGCGTTTTATAACCTAATATTTTAGCACGTTCGTGACGAAGTTTTACAATGTTTTTGACATTTTCTTCGTTGTTAAATTCATTATTTTGATAAGCTTTTACACCATTTGCTCTAAACAATTTCTCTCTTAATTCACGGTTTTCTGCGTATTGCATAAACGGAATATAGCTTGGTGCTTGCAACGTAATCAACCAACCTTCGTGATTTTTTTGTTCAGCATCGGCTTTTGCATGATCAATTGCATATTGAGGCAAACCTTTCAAATCATTTTCATCTGTAATAATCAATTCGTATGCATTAGTTTCAGCTAAAACATTTTGTCCAAATTGCAACGATAACATCGAAAGTTGTTTGTCGATTTCGCGTAATTTATTTTTGTCTTCTTCGTTTAGATTTGCACCATTTCTCGAAAAACCTTTGTATTTTTTTTCTAATAAATAAGCTTGTTCATCGGTTAAATTCAACGAATCCTTTTGATTATAAACGACTTTAATTCGTTCAAATAAATCTTGATTTAAGCGAACATCATTTCCAAATTCAGATAATAAAGGCGAAACTTCTTGTGCAATTTCTTGAATTTCATCATTCGTTTCAGCCGAATTAAGGTTGAAGAAAATAGAAGAAATTCGTCCTAATTTTTCACCAGAAAGTTCCATTGCTTCAATTGTATTTGCAAAAGTTGGCGCTTCAGGATTCGCAGTAATTGCATCTATTTCTGCTTTCGCCCCTTCAATTGCTTGGATAAAAGCAGGTTTGTAATCTTCATTTTTGATTTTAGAAAAAGGAGCACTTTCAAAAGGTGTTTCAAATTTTTCTAATAACGGATTTGCCATTTATAGTGTATTTTTTTAGTTAAAATATATTTGTTTGAACTCTTTCAAATTCTAATCCAAATGTAAGAAATCTGACAAATCGTCAAATTTAATGTGTGATTAATTTAGAGTTATTTACATTTGTTTTAAAAGTAAACAATTATGAGTGTAGCCTTAATATTCAATCAAAAACCAACAGAAGAATGGCAAAGAAATTTACAAGAATTGTTGCCAGATACGAAAGTTGAAGTTTATCCAAATATCTCAAATTCAGATGATGTAGAATTTATTGCAACTTGGAAACCGCACAGAAATTATGTGGCTGAATTTCCAAATCTAAAAGTTGTACAATCTGTTGGAGCAGGAATTGACCATTTGTTGCATACCAAAATTCCAGATTCAATAAAGGTGTCACGTATTGTTGATCCTGCTTTGAAACAAGAAATGTTTGAACATGTTTTGGCTTGTGTTATGACTTCAATGAAAAATTTGTTGACGTATTATAAAGATCAAGTTCGTAAAGAATGGAAACCTACTACTTATCAAAATATCAAGGAAACAACAATTACAATTTTAGGATTAGGTGAAATCGGAAAGTTAGTAGCAGAGCAATTTGTTGCTTTAGGTTTTCAAGTCAAAGGTTGGTCGAATTCGCCTAAAAATATAAATGGAGTAGAATCTTTTGCTGGAAAAGAAGGCTTGAATGTTGCAATTTCTAAAACTAATTTTATTGTCAATATTTTGCCTTTGACAGGTGATACAGAAGGTATTTTGAATAAAGACTTTTTTAAAGAATGTTCAGCTCATACAGTTTTGGTTAATGTTGGTCGTGGAGCACATTTGGACGAAAAGGATTTATTAATTGCAATAGAAGAAAAACAAATAAAAGAGGCGTATTTAGATGTTTTTATAGAGGAACCTTTACCTGAAAATCACCCCTTTTGGTCGAATGAAAATGTTTATGTAACACCTCATATTGCGAGTGTTACAAATGCAACAACAGCTCTAAAACAAGTTGCAGATAACTACAACAGAATGAAAAATAACGAGACTTTATTGAATGAAGTTTCATTAGAAAGGGGATATTAGATATACCAAAATGACGTAAGATTTTGTTAAAAAGACGCATTTACGTTTTTACTTGTCAAAAAAATCTTTTAACATTGTATTCGAAAAAATAAAAGCTAAAAATGAGTGATTATATTCAACTTTATTCAATTGATAATATTTTAAGAACTTACAAAGAAGAAGCAACTGATCGTCGGTTAGCAATCTTTGACGTAGGTCCTGAAAACAATTATTATTTTGTAAAACGAAAACCTTATAAGTTTACGTCGCTTGGGTTGATTTTAATTACTGCAGGAACATGTGAAATCACAGTAAATTTAGAACCAACGTTAATTAAGCGTGATGATATTATTGTGGTTCTTCCAGGTCAGTTGTTCGAGATTATAGAACACTCGGTTGATTTTGCTGTTCAAGCAATCTTCATTGATTCAGATTTGATTATTGAAGCTGGTTTTCACGTGAAATCCAATAGTTTAGTAGAGTTTTTGTCGTCTAAATATCCTAAAATCATTTCTTTAGATAAAAAGATTGTACGTGATATGCGTTACAATTTGAACAAGATTAGTAAATACACCATCAAGAACGAAAATATTTTTGCAAAAGATTTGGTTTTACATCATTTTTCGGTCTTGATGTACGAGATGGGAAATTACTACAACCAAGCTGTAATGGCAAAAAGTACTACGAAAGAAGTCAGAAAGGAGGAATTAGCTAAACAGTTTTTGTATTTAGTTTCAACTCATTTTCGTCGTCAGCGTAATGTACAGTTTTATGCAGATGAAATGTTTATTAGTCGTAAGCATTTAACCAAAATTATCGTTGAAGTCTTTAATAAATCGCCTAAACAAATCATTGCCGAAGCCATTGTCTTAGAAGCAAAGGTCTTGCTAAAGAACCCAAAATATAGTGTTTCTGATGTTGTGACAGAATTAAATTTTATAGACACCTCAGTTTTTAGTAAATTTTTCAAAAATTATGCAGGTGTTTCGCCAACAACTTTCATCGCTTCTAACTAATAATTGATGTAAATCAATGCAAATGTGAAAACTTTCTAAAAACGTCTTTTTGACATATTATTACGTTTATTTCGCTAACTAATTTGTTAAATTGGATAGACCTTTGTTGCTCAAATTTTAATTGATGCGTCTTTTAGTAGATAATCGATACATGAAATTTGAATGAAAAGAATTTTATGGTGGTAGATTTTACAAAAAAAATATTTGCACATATTTCAGCAATCGGTGGTTATGTGCCAGAGAATAAACGAACTAATTCCGATTTAGAAAAGATTACAGACACTTCTGATGAATGGATTGTAAAAAGAACGGGAATTAAAGAACGTCGTATTTTAGAGGAAGGTTTAGCGACTTCTGATATGGCGGTTAGTGCAATTCAGAATTTAATTGATACATACAAAAAAGACATCAAAGATGTTGATGCGTTGATTGTTGCGACTTCTACACCAGATATGTTGATGCCTGCTACAGCGAATATTGTATGCGAAAAGTTAGGAATAGAGAATGTTTGGGCATTTGATATGAATGCAGCTTGTTCTGGATTTTTGTACGCGTTGGACATGGGCGCTTCGTTGATTGAAAGCAGACGTTACAAAAATGTTTTGGTAATTGGTGCTGATAAAATCAGCGCGTATGTAGACATCAAAGATCGTTCGACAAATATTTTGTTTGGAGATGGAGCTGGAGTAGTTTGGTTAGAGCCTACAAACGAAGAAGGAATTTTAGACGCTTTGTTACAGAGTAACGGAACAGGAAAAGAATTCTTGAATATAGAAGGAGGTGGTTCTCTGTATCCAGCGAGTTCACAGTTGTTGGTTGATGAAAAACGTTACATTAGACAAGATGGGAAAATTGTATTCAAAAATGCAATTCAATCGATGAGTGATACGTGTGTCAATGTTTTGAAACGCAACGATTTTTCTGTAGAAGATGTAAATTGGTTGGTTCCGCATCAAGCAAATAAACGAATTATTGACGCTGTTGGTAATGAAATTAATATTGAAGAAGGTAAAACTTTAATCAATATTGAGAATTACGGAAACACAATTGCAGCGACGATTCCGTTATGTATTTGGGAAAATACATCAAAATTAAAGAAAGGAGATTTATTGATGTTGACAGCCTTTGGCGCAGGTTTCTCTTGGGGTGCAAGCTTATTGCGTTGGACAATTTAATCAATAAAAATCATATATTTTTGTTCATAAAGAACGGCAATTTCTTGTCGTTCTTTTTTTTATTGTAAACCATTAAATTCTTCACCACACTTCTTACATTTGAACACGTTTTTGTAGTAAATAGGGTAGACCCAAAATATGATAGAAGATAATAAAGAAAGTAAGCCTTTTCCACCTTTCATTGACTTGTAATTGCTGTAATACTCATTGCTTCCACATTTTGGACAAACAAGAATTTCATCCAAATCATTGGTGTAATTTGAAGCATCAATTTCTTCTAAAACTTTCATGGCACGATCAGTATCTTCTTTCTTAATTTTTACTTTCACACCACCAATTGCATTCGATAAAAACTGATTCATCCCAACCGAATGTTCATCAAAAACAAAAGCATCAATTTGTTCACTTTCTAATTTCGAACGTAAAATATGTGCTTCAATAGGGCTTTCAAATGTTTTTAATGTAATAAGTTCCATGCTAATTGTGTTAAATATTCAATTCAATATCCGATATAAAATTAGTTCTTTTTATCTTAATGTCTTAAATTTTTTAGTAGATGAAAAATGTAATTCAATGTTTATTTTTAATTGTATTGATGATGAATACGACACATGCGCAAAACCTAAAACAAGTTGCTTATAAAGATGGTACGCAAAAATTGAACGGTTTAGTAACTGATAACACAACAAAGAAAAGTCCAGGAGTTTTGATTTTACCCGCTTGGAAAGGTGCTGATAACGAAGCAAAACAAGCTGCAATAGATTTAGCAAAAGAAGGCTATATTGCGTTTGTTGCAGATATTTATGGAGAAGGAAACAATCCGAAAGATAATGCGGAAGCGGCTAAAATAGCAGGAAAATACAAGTCTGATTATGTAGCTTATCAAAAACGAATTGATTTAGCGTTGAAAGAGTTAATCAAAGCTGGTGCAGATCCAAGTAAAATTGCTGTAATTGGTTATTGTTTTGGAGGAACAGGCGCATTAGAAGCTGCTCGTGCGCAATTGCCTGTTGTGGGCGTTGTTTCTATTCATGGTGGATTAGCAAAAGATTTGGCTCGAAAAAATATTCCTCTTAAAACAAAAGTTTTGATTGAACATCCTGCTGAAGATGAATCTGTAAAACCCGAAGATATTTCGAATTTAGTAATTGAAATGAACGAAGGAAAAACAGATTGGCAAATGATTACTTACGCAAATTCAAAACACACGTTTACCAATCCAGAATCACCTGATTACAATAAATTAATGGCAGATAGAGCTTGGAAACATACATTATTGTTTTTAGAAGAAGTATTGAAATAAAACCGTCAATTCTAGTGAAATTATTTTTAGAATTTTGTATCGAGAATAAGGTTTTAGAAGATAAAATTTATCTTAATTCTCGATACAATTTTAATAAAAACCGTAATATGTAAATCTACTGAATAAACAATTGTATCATTTCATACCAAAAAGCAGCTGTAAAAAAGCCTACAATAATACTGATACCAATAATCAAATTGGTTAGTTTGGTGTTGAGTTTAAATTGTTCCGAAATAATACTCGATGTCACTAAAGTAGGCATTGCAGCTTCAAAAATAGAGATTTTAGCCACATCACCTTTTATTCCAATTACGATGGCTAAAAGCATTACAACTGCAGGCGCAATCATTAATTTGTAAACCATAGACATCGAAATCTGTGACCATAATTTTCTCCAACCATTAAACTTTAATTGCAGTCCAACTGAAAATAAAGCCAACGGACCTACAGTTGCAGCTAATTTATCGAAGAATGGTTCGGCAGGAGATAAGTCGATAAATTGAGATAAAATCAATGCACTGATACAACCCAAAAATGGGGGGAAAGTAAATAATCTTTTCAAGATAAATTTAGAATCTATTGCTCCAGATCCATTACTTCCTCCTTTTAATGCAGAAACTATTCCGATGGTTGATAAGCACAAAAACATGGTTTGATCACAAATAATCGCAATACTTAAATATTTTTCTCCATAAAATGCTGAGATCAAAGGGAAACCAATAAAAGAGGTATTGCTATAGCCGCTTGCCAATTCCAATGTTCTTCTCGAACGCTCCGAATAGCCTTTTGCTTTGCTGTAGAATTTCATGTAAAATAAACTTCCAACGGCTATAATGACAGTAGAAAAGATAGGAAATAACATTTCTTGCGACCATTCTACTTTTGGTAAATACTTAAACGAGACTGCTGGTAAAGCTAGATATAAAATCCATGTATTGATCCCTTTATGTGCATCAGGATGTATAGATTTTGTTGCTTTAAACACCATTCCGGCGATTATGCAGACTGCGATTAATATAAAATTTACCATTTTTTAGATATTTAGAATGCAAAGTTACAATCCCATTTTTTTTTACCCTAAAGATATAACTTTTTATTCAATGCTTATTTTTTATAAAATGGCAAGATTAGATATATTTAATTTATTATTATCTAAAATTACTTTTGAATAATGATTTTCATTTTCCAAAATAGCTGTAAATGGAGCAGGAATTATTGTATCAGTTGTAGGAAACTAAGTTGTTTTAATAAAATAATTTAGTAATAATATTTTCCCTTCATCTGAGCCATTAGTACCAAAAGTATCAAAATCTCCTTTTCAGAATTTAGATGTTGTTTTCTATTATAATATATGATTAGTTGCTTCAATATAAGTTGTAGGTAAACCAATTTCAGAAATTCCTAAAATAGAATGTTGATCAAATTCTACATCGTTCTCATAAGCTAAATTATAATGTGTAATCATCTCAGCAAGATTTCTAGCTCCATCATAGAAATAAAAAGATTGTGCATTCCAATTTTCGAAGTTTGCAATATGTTGATCAGCATCGGTGTTTAGGATTTTAGTTTTATTTTGTATCCAATTAAATGCCTTTTCGAATTGATTTTTACAAACTAAAAAACTGAAATGATAAATATGTTCTTCGTTCGATTTTATAAAAGTTAATCTTGTCCAACCAACTTGTAAACTAAACTGATTTTCGTTTTCTTCAATTAACTCAAAAGCTAAAATAGTCGTATAAAATGATTTCGTTTTTTCTAACTCGTTTGTATATAATTGTAATTCTCTTATTTTCATTTTGTTATTTTTTATAAAAGTAAATCAACAAAAAAGAAGAAAGTAACAAGTTGAATTGATTTAATTAATCGCGTTATAAGAAAACTGTTTAATCTACTTCATACTCCAATAAGGCGAGATATGGATTACCTTTTAACTCAAGAACTTTTGCAAAAGCAGGTTCAGTTTTGTAACCATTCTTTTTAAGTTCGATGATTTTGTTTTTGAATGACTCGTCAAATTTTTCAAGTAGTTTCGCCTCAATGAGCATATGTCGATAGGCATTTTGTTCGGTTGGAATCTTATTCTCTAAATAAATCTCAATTTCAAACGTATCAATTCTAAAATTACACGTCAAACAAGTTTCGTTATTGTTTATTAATTGATCTATTTTGAATTCAATATAATGAGAAAAATTCTCTGTTAAATGATTTGTGGCCTTTTCAAAATTAGATGTTTCACCAATAATATCAATGTCACTATTTTCAATATTGATTTCAATCGGAATTGTACCTACTACAATAGGTTTGTATGTGTCAAGTTTTTCTAAAATTTGATGATTGCGCAACAAATGAAACACATTGTGTTGTATTTCATTTCCGTGTTCTAAATAATCAATGGTAAGAAAATTTTGCATCATTTTATTCTCATCATAGTTACCAAAGAAGTAGCAGCATGCGTTTCTTTGTTCGTTGTTTCGTTAACCACAAAAATCTCTGTGCGTATGGTGCTTATCTTTTTTCCGCCTTTTATCACATAGGCTTTTGATAGTAAATAATCACCCAAAGCAGGTCGTAAATAATTCACTTTTAACTCAACTGTTACCACATAACAATCGTCGTCATAGTGAGAAACAGCAGCATAACCAGATGAAACATCAACCAAAGAAGCAATCATAGCACCATTAAACATTCCGTGTTTACGTGTCATCATTTCTTGTTTCGGAATCTTAATCGAAACATAGTCTGTTTCGCATTCGATAAGTGATGCGTTATAAAATTTTAAGGTTTCCGAACGATTAAAACTTGCTTCTACTAATTCTCTTTTTTCTGACGTCATATAAAATTGCTTTCAACAAATATAGAGATTTGTCGAAAGCAATTTCAGTTATGCAGTTACGTTATTCAAGTTTTCTTCTCTGATAATTGTATTTTGATGCGACAAAATTACTTTATCCAAACCGCGGTAATAATTCCCTTTGTCGACGGTAATCAATAAATTATTTTTCGGAATTTTATTGATAATCTTATCGTTCGGGAAATGTTGTTTCGAGTTTTTGAAGGTAATAAATACATCATCTTCAGTTAGATTTTTGACATCATCTTCCGAAATAATATCAATCAATTCATAAGGTAAATAAAGTTGATCGAAGATATAATGAAACGTTTTAAGACGTTTTCCGTTCAATTCTTTGCTATGTTGCAAAAAATTTCTCAATCTATGTACAACAGCGTAGAAATTACCTACCAAAGGCGGTTTGGGAATATTACGCTCGAACAAGCAACCATCAATCAAACTAAGCGGAAGTTTGATATTCAATTCATCTGTTTTTACATTGTATAGATGACGATAATCCAAACCTCTTCTCTTGAATTCTTCGACAATATGATCTTTTAGCGCAGGAACTGTAATAGGTAATTGTTGGTTGATAAAATCGACCAATTTTCATCTGATATAGGAGCTAAATTAAGCTCAGAAATGTTTTGTGACATACAATAAATAGTTAAAATAAAACAATTATTGTATTTCGATAATAGGGGATTTTTCGTTGTTTTTGGATGAACTCCCGTATTGTTTTACCACCGTGGAGACTCCTCTCGGTTGGTATCGTTTTCTACGATTCGAAATACTGTGTAAAACTACATAAAAAATTGAATATCTAGTAATCTATTCTAATAATTTTATTTTAAAAAGATTATTTAGAATAATATTCTAAATAGGATTTTGTTTCGAGAAGAAAGTTTTGAATAATTACTTGATTTGTTTTTTTATATTCTACCATATAGATATATAGTAATACTAGTTCACTTATTCATTTTTCAATTTATCTCTATTCATCAACATTGTTAAACCTATGTCTCTATGTGGTTGTAATTTTTATGTTCTGAATTAGATGTGACCCTAAAATGAGTTTAGGGTGACAAGACTTTTATACTTCTGTATAAAAAAGAATGTAACGAACCCGTTATGTATTCTGATAATTTTATCAATATAAACCGTCAATTCGAGTGAAATTCTTTTAGAATTTTGTATCGAGAATAAGGTTTTAAAAGATAAAATTCTATTCTCGATACAATTTTTATTCATTACATTTCTAAAAATCACTCGAATTGACGAATTTTTATTCAAATTATAGAATAGGCTATAACTAATAAAATAAAGATTGTTAAGTTGAATTTATTTCAGCTTCTCATTAAGAAAACACCTCTATAATCTCCTCAAGGAGATATTTTTTACATATTGTCATTCAGAATGGAGCTTTAGCGGAATGAAGAATCTAAGCTTTCTCAACAAGAGATATTTCGAATTCGCTATTATAAATAGAGATTTAGAAAATTTTACAAATAATTAAGAAAAAATTAATTGTTTGCCGAAAAATATTTTATACATTTGGATAACAAAGTAATTAAAAAATGAAGTTTACGTGCTTATATATGTCGATTCGCAAACAGGTTTGGAATATCCAGACGTGGGAAAGTCATGTATACTAAAAAGAGATTTTATTTTTTAATATATTTTATGTTTCCCCGTCGAGTTTCGATGGGGATTTTTTTTGAACAAAAACAACAATTACCAATATAAAATTAAAAACAATGCAAAGTTTACAACAATTAACGATCCCAGTTTGGCCCTTAGAGGACAACACAATCTTAAACAATGTTTCGGTAACATTTCAACTTTTTGGACTTCCATTAGGAACAGCTCCAGTCATTTTGATTAACCATTCCTTACACGGAGATTCAGATTGTACCTATCATTGGGATGGGGTCATGGGGAAAAACAAAGCAATTGATCTTAATGAGTATACGGTAATCTGTATAGATATTCCTGGAAATGGCGTTTCCCAAACCATAAAGTACGACTATATTCCACGCGATCACATTACAGCACGCGATGTAGCGGTGTTGTTTTGGTTGACGTTATTTGAATTGGAAGTAGACGAGATTTTTGCCATTATTGGTGCAGACTTAGGTGGAGGATTAGCGTGGGAAATGGCTTGTTTGTTTCCGAATAAGGTGCTGAATATTATTCCGATAGCAGCAAGTCCTAAGACAACAGATTGGTTGGTAAAAGAGCCAACTGCCAAAAGCGAATACCTGAAATCTATTTTTTATTCGATAGATATATCACGCAATAGAGGCGATATATTGCAAGTTTCGCAATACATCAAATCGAAGATACATGTGATTTATGTGAAGGACGGAAACTTGTTCAACAAAGCAGAATTGAAACGTTATTACGCCAAACTGCAAGAGTTTAACAAACATGTGCAGTTTCATGAAATAGAACAAATAGAAAACAACGAATTATTGAAAGCCAATATCGATGAGGTTGAAAAAATAGTAGATGGCATCCTCGAAAAAGAGTTTATTAATAATGTCGCATAATCCAAAAAGCTCCTGAGAAGGAGCTTTTTTTTGGAATTTAAAATACTATTTAAATATTTCTTTAAATTCATCTAAATATGACAACTTTTCATATCCAAGATATTTTATTTTTTCATTGATTTCACTTTTTACTTCAAAATAGTTTTTGTGATAGAATTGTGATATTTTAATAATTTTATCTTCATTTTTATATAAATAGAGATATTCGTATGTTTTACTATTAGAACTTAAATGGCTTACTTTAAATCCTTTTATATCAGATGATTTATAAATTTCAGTTTTAACACCAAAAAAACGTTCTACAATTATATCATTATTAATGAATTCTACTGTTATACATTTAGTTCTAAATTCTCCATAAAAGAAACTAATAGTAGCAAAAGAAAAAAATACAGGTAAGAATATTTTTGGAAATAATTTATCATCATAAAATGGTGAAGTAAACACTGAATAAGTAAATATGATAAAAAAGATTAAGAAAATAAGTGAAAATAATAAAGGCATATATGCTTTTAATGTAAATTTAGTTTTCATTGTTTTTTTCAATAATATTTCCAAATATACCAAAAATCTCTTATCAAACCCTTTGTTGCAAAACTACAATTCAACAAATTTCCTCCCACTTTCGTTCGTGTTTTCTTCGACCGTT
>NZ_DKHL01000012.1:0-70761 GCF_002453775.1 Empedobacter sp. UBA6745 | reverse complement strand
CATCGACATTCTTCGTACCTTTCGGCTATTAAAGTTTAATTTTTTAGAATTCGATATAAAATGGAAAAAATCACAGATCGTCTTTCAGCTTTGAGAGAGGTTATGAAACAAAGTGGGGTTAGCGCAACAATTATTCCGGGAACAGATCCACACGGAAGCGAATATTTACCAAATCGTTGGAAAGAGCGTACATGGATTTCAGGCTTTAATGGTTCGGCTGGAACTGCAGTTGTTACGTTAGAAAAAGCGGCTGTTTGGACAGATTCGAGATATTTTATTCAGGCAGAAGATAAATTAAAAGACACGACTTTTGAGTTGATGAAAATGAGAATGCCAGAAACTCCTTCTATCAACGAATGGATTATCTCTCAACTAAAAGAAGGAGAAGTTGTAGGTCTTAATCCACAAATGTTTGCGCACAATGCTTTTGCAGAAAATTTTAAAGAGTTTTCATTTAATCAACTTTCAGTAAAAAATATTGATTTAATTGATTTAGCTTGGCAAAATCGTCCTGCTTTACCAGAGAATCCGTTTTATATTTATGATGTAAAATTTGCTGGAAAATCAGCTTCAGAAAAAATTTCGGAAGTACGCAATGAGATGAAAAAAGCGAATACAAATGTATATATCATGAATTCGTTGGACGAAATTGCGTGGTTATTTAATATTCGTGGAAATGATGTTAACTATAATCCATTGACAATTTCGTATGCTGCTGTAGATACAGAAAACGCTTATTTATTTATAGATGAAGCGAAAGTAACTCCAGAAACAAAAACTGCTTTAGCAAATGAAGGAATTACAATTCAACCTTATTTAGCGATATATGATTATTTAAAAAATCAGAACGAAAAATCACATGTATTGGTAGATGGAAATCGAATCAATCAGTCATTATACGAAGCAATTTCAGCTTCGTCAACAATTAATTTAGTTGCTTCTCCAGTAACAAACTTAAAATCTGTTAAAAATGAAATCGAGCAAGAAGGTTTCAGAAATGCTATGGTAAAAGATGGTGTTGCTTTAACTAAATTCTTCATGTGGTTAGAAGAAAATATCGACAATAATATTAATGAAGTTACAGTTGATGAGCAATTGAAATTTTTCCGTTCTCAACAGGAAAATTGTAAAGGTGCAAGTTTCGGAACAATCTGTGGTTACGCGGATCACGGAGCAATGAACCACTACTCTGCTTCGCCTGAAACTGCTTATACATTAGGTCGCAAAGAAATGTTATTAATCGATTCTGGAGCTCAGTTTTTGGAAGGAACAACAGATATTACGCGTACATTGATGTTAGGAGAACCAACGGCGCAACAAAAAACAGATTATACTTTAGTTCTAAAAGGAAATATTGGTTTATCAGAAGCTATTTTTCCTGTTAATTCTCGTGGTTCTTTATTAGATGTTTTGTCGCGTAAAGCGCTTTGGGAAAACGGTTTCAATTATGGTCACGGAACTGGACACGGAGTTGGTCATTTCTTATGTGTGCACGAAGGTCCACAAAGTATTCGTTTAGAGGAGAATTTAACGCCACTAAAAGCTGGAATGGTGCTTTCTAACGAGCCTGGTTTGTATCGTGATGGCGAATACGGAATTAGAATTGAGAATCTAATGATTGTTCAACCTGCGATGTCTACTCAATTTGGTGATTTCTTGAAGTTTGAGATTATTACAGTTTTCCCAATTGAGAAAAATTTGATTGATGTTAATTTAATGGCAAACGAAGAAATTACATGGTTAAATACTTATCATCAATTTGTTTTCGAGAAAATTTCTCCATTCTTAGAAGAAAAAGAAACTGCTTGGTTAAAAGAAAAATGTGAGGCTATTTTGAAGTAAATCAATTTAATTTTAACAAAAAGCCATTCTGAACTCATTTCAGAATCAAACATAAAAAAATCCTATTCACTTTCGAATAGGATTTTTTATTTCACATAAAATTTGTATTATTGCAACATATTTGCATTAAGAAATGAAAAGACGAAATACACCAACCAAACAAGCGGTTATTGATTTGTTCAATTCGTGTACGACTGCATTAAATCAGGAACAAATTGAAACGCAATTACAAGGAAAAATGGACAGAGCAACGATTTATCGTATTCTGAATAATTTTTGCGAAGACGGAATAATGCATAAAGTTGTGGGAGATGACGGCGTAAATTATTTTGCCATGTGCAAAACGTGTTGCGAACATACACAGCATCACCACGATCATTTTCATTTTCGTTGCACGACTTGCAATCAACTTATTTGTTTAAAAGAAGAAATAAAAATTAATTTACCCGAAGGATTTTCGATGCAAGATTGCAATTGCGTCATCACAGGAACTTGCCCAAATTGCCAAAAATAACAACAATGGATTTACAATGGTTTGTAAAATGGTTTAACTCGCCATATTATCATATTTTATACAAGAACAGAAGTCTTACAGAAGCGGAAGATTTTATTCAAAAAATCACGAAATATTTACAGCTTCCACAACAAGCAAAAGTGTTAGATTTAGCTTGTGGAAAGGGACGACACGCTATTACATTAAATAAATTAGGTTTTGATGTTTTAGGTATCGATTTATCTGAAGAAAGTATTAAATACGCCAAACAATTTGAAAATGAATATTTAAAATTTGAAAAACATGATATGCGCGAAGTCTATCATCCAAACGAATTTGATGCAGTTTTCAATCTTTTTACAAGTTTTGGTTATTTTGAGAATTATGAAGATAATTTTAAAGTTTTTGAAGCTGTAAAACAACAAATCAAATCGCATGGAATCTTTGTTTTAGATTATTTGAATGCTGAAAAAGTAGTTTCGACAATGATTCCTTATGAAGAAAAACTGATTGATGGAGTTTTATTCAAAATCACAAAATCTGTCGAAAATGGTTTTATCAAAAAAGAAATTGATTTCGCAGATAAAGGTGAAACATTTCATTTTGAAGAGTTTGTTCGTTTAATTTATTTCAACGATTTCAAAAAAATATACGAAACAGAAGGTTTTATTTTAGATAAAGTATTTGGAAATTATAATCTTGATGCTTTTGATGAACAAACTTCTGACCGATTAATTTTAGTTTTAAACAAATGAAAGAAAGTTTAATCTTAATTTCAAGTGTGTTAATTGGAGTTTTATTTTCGCGAATATTACTCAAAAATAAACACAACTCAAAACTGCTGCTGACCTTTAGTGGAGCATATTTCTTAGCGATGACCGTTTTAGAAATTTTACCGCAAGTCTATGGACATCCATCTGAAAATCATAGTCATCATTCGATAGGATTGTTTGTTTTATTAGGTGTTGTTGTGCAATATATTTTAGAAACGATCAGTAAAGGCGTTGAGCACGGACATATTCATTTACACAAAAAAGAGCAATTTCCTTTCGGAATTTTTGGCGGATTGTTTTTACATTCAATTATCGAAGGAATCCCTGTTGCAAATGCAGAATCTCACAATTTTATGTGGGCAATTTTTGTTCATAATATTCCAGTTTCGATGATTTTGTTTAGCGCACTATGTCAACATACAGAATCTAACGCAAAACGTTTTCTGTTTATGACTTTGTTTGCATTAGCCGCTCCAATGGGATATTTCTTAGGAAAACATACCATTATTTCTAATTATTCTTTGGAAATGAGCGCAATTGTTTCGGGAATATTTTTACATATTTCAACCGTAATTTTGTTCGAAAGTAATGAAGGACACAAATTTAATCTGAAAAAATTCGGTTCTATTTTGGTCGGATTTATTCTCGCTTATCTCACGGTTTCTATGCATGTGCATTCACATTAAAAATAACAAAAAAGAAGTTCAATTTTGAACTTCTTTTTCGTTTATTATAACATTTTTCGATGATCTAAAACCAAAATTTCGCCATTCGAAACAAATTTCCATTTTTGATCTTTCTTGCATTCGGAATTTGGAGTAACAGATTTAATATCAAATTCAACTTCTTTGTTCTTCATCAAAATTGAAGTATGATAATCGCATTCGCCAATTTTTACATTAGTTGAAACATTATCATTTGCCAATAAATCCGTTTCTGGAATAGATTTTATTGCTTCATTTATAATATTCAAATCTAATTCATTGTAAATCAAATCAAAATTATCTGTGACTAAATTTGTTGATAATCGAAACGAATTTGCTTCAACATCTGTCCTAATCGCAGTATTTTTGGTATTCAAATCTAATTCTTCGATACGTTTTGGACAATCCAAATAATCTGGAATTTTTTGCGCTTGTTTAGTTTGTAAATCTTTCTGAAAAGCTTTAAGTTCAGAAAATAATTGTTTTTTTTCGGATGAAGCTTCTTTAAATTCTGTTGTTTCTGTTAATTCTTGTTGAGTAAGCTTTTTAATTTCAGGTTTATTTTCTGAACAATTAAATAAAAGAAATAAAGTAAAAAATGAGTAAAAATAATGTTTCATAAGCAAGAGTTTTTGGTCTTACAATTTTACGAAATATTATTCTCAATTTCAATTATTTAACGTCTGAATTTTAAATTTTATATAAATGATAAATTGAAAAACATTAATTAAGATTATTTATATTTTTCTAAATCCAAACCAAGAATATCTCCAACTTTAGAAAATTCTTCATTTATCTTAGCATTCAAAATTAGTTGTTCATTTGTTATTGGATGATTAAATACCAATTGATGAGCGTGAAGCATCATTCCTTTCAATCCAAAAATCTCCAACCACAATTTATTTTGTTTATTACAACCATGCGGGCGACTTCCTAAAATTGGATGAAAAATATGACGAAAATGCTTGCGTAATTGATGCATACGACCAGTTTCGGGAATTGCTTCTACCAAACAATAACGTGAAGTCGGATGACTGTTATACTCTAAATCAATTTCGGCAGTTTGCAAACGATGAAAATAGGTAATTGCATTTTGCTTTACACCATCATCATTCGTCAAATCATAATCAATCGTCATTTCTTCGGGAGCCCAACCACGCAAAATAGCCAAGTATTTTTTCTCAACTTCGCGTGTTGCAAATCGATCATTCATAACTTTTAAACTTTCCTTATCTAAAGCAAAAAGCAAAACTCCTGAAGTTTTGCGATCCAAACGATGAATAGGATAAACATGTTACCCACCGATTTGATTGCGTAATTCTTGAACCGCAAAAACAGATGCATCACGAGCATAAAAAGATTTGTGAACCAACAATCCGCTCGGTTTGTTAATGGCAATAATATATTCGTCTTGATAAAGAATTTCTAACATTTGGCAAAAATAGAAAGTTATTTTCGGTTAGAAAATAGAACAGTCTTATATTTATTGTTTAATAAAATTGAATGAAAAAAGGATTGATTATTGGAAAAGGTTGGTTTGGATCGAGATTAGAAAAGTATTTAGAAAAGCAATTTTTGATTGAAACTACGAAACGAATTTCGGATGCAGAAAATTGTTTTTCAATCGATTTTGATAATTATAAAGCTGAGAAAATCTCATCGAATTATAACTTTGTTATTGTGACAATTCCATTTGGAAGAAGAAATAATTTAGAAGATTTACAACAACGGTTTCAACACTTGATTGACTTTTTAGGAGATTATAACAATCAACTTATTTTGTTAAGTTCAACAGCTATTTATCCTGAAAATAATGAAATTATTTCTGAAAGCTCAATTGAAACTATTTATTTAAATAATCCTTATTATTCAATTGAAAATCAATTAAAAGAAAAATTTAATCAATTGATTATTTTACGCTTAGGCGGATTAATGGGAGACGATAGATTTCTTTCTAAATATATAGATTTAAATAGTCAAAATCTATCTCAAATGGTGAATCATATACATTATCTAGATATTTGCCAAGTGATCGAAAAAATGATTAATTCAAATAAAAATTCATCCATTTATAATATTGTTGCACCAAAACATCCTACCAAAGAAGAAGTGTTAGAATATCAATTAAACAAAAAAATTATTATTTCTAAAAATAGAGAAGGAAAAATAATTTCAAGTCAAAAAATTCAAGACGAGTTTAATTATGAATTTCTTTATCCAAATCCTATTTACTTTAAGGAAAACTAATTTCTTCTCTTTCGTTCTTTTGCTTTAAAAACAAAAAAGAAAATTATTATTGATAAAAGAGTAATTAATATTGTATCCCAATTTTTCTGAAAGAATTTTTTTAACGAATTTTCTTCATTACTATTAGATGATGAATAAGATTTTATTGATTTTGATTCTTCTATTCTTCTGTCAATTAATTCGTTTGAAAATCCGTATTGTTTGGCTATTTCATAAACTTCTTTTGCTTCCTTCTCTCCTAATAATAAAAGAATATTACCATAATCAAATAACAATTGAGCCATTATTTCATCTTTTGGCTGAATAAAGGAACGTCTTTCATTCAATTGAAAATAAAGCTGATTTTTTAGACTATTCAAATCCTCTTTACTTAATGTTGAAACTGGAAAATCTTCATTTCCAAAATCTCTATTAATCAAACTTTCGCTTGATAATTGTAATTGTTTCAACTTAATTTTTAGAATATTTTGATGAATCCATTCCGATTTATTATGCGAATCTGGATTTAAAACCAAAGCTTTCGAAATCCATTTTAAAGCATTTTCATTATCACCAATCAATTCGTATGCAGTTCCAATATTAGAAGCTGTAGAATATCTGTTTGGATATTTTTTCTCAACTTCTAAATACAAATCTATCGCTTGTTGATATTTTCTTTGCAAAATCAAAATCAAACCTTTATCACTAAGTAAATCAGCGTCAGGTTTTACAGCTAACAAACTATCAATTTTCTTTAAATCATTATCCAAATTCTCTGTATAAAACGTGTGTCCATGCGGAATATTACCTTCTCTATCTTCATAAATATAAGAATCTGTAGAAAGTATTTTACTCTCTCCATTTAAACAAGCTAAAGAAAATGTAGATGCAGTAAGAGAAATCAGAACAAATAGACTTTTTAAATATTTCATTTTTTGGAATTAATGCTTAAAAATAACAAAAAAAGCTGCTCTTACGAACAGCTTTTTAGAATTTATCTTAAATCTATTTGATTAAGCGTGAATTGGACGATTGTCTGTTGCAGCTAAAGCAGCTTCTTTGATCGCTTCTGAGAATGTTGGGTGAGCATGAGACATTCTTGTTAAATCCTCTGCAGATGCACGGAATTCCATTGCTACAACTCCTTCTGCAATTAAATCTGCAGCACGAGCACCAATAATATGCATTCCTAAGATTTCGTCTGTGTTTTTATCAGCTAAAATTTTAGCAAAACCATCTGTATCCATAGATGCACGAGCACGTCCTAAAGCTTTGAATGGGAAAGAACCAACTTTGTATTCTACTCCTTCTTCTTTTAATTGCTCTTCTGTTTTACCAACTCCTGCAACTTCTGGCCAAGTATAAACAACACCAGGAATTAAGTTATAGTTAATATGAGGTTTTTGACCTGCTAATTGCTCAGCAACTAAAACACCTTCTTCTTCTGCTTTGTGTGCTAACATTGCACCAGCAACAACGTCACCAATCGCATAAATGTTAGAAACATTCGTTTGTAAGTGATCGTTTGTTTTGATACGACCTCTTTCGTCAACCTCTACTCCTACATTTTCTAAACCTAAAGATCCTGTGAAAGCACGACGACCAACAGCTACTAAAGCGTAATCTCCGTTAATTTCAATTTCTTCTCCTTTTTTAGAAGTTGCTTTTAATGTAACATCATTTCCGTTATTTACAACAGAAGTTACACCTGTAGAAGTGTGGAATTTCATTCCTTGTTTTTTCAATACTTTTGTCAATTCTTTAGACAAAGCACCATCCATTCCTGGAATAACGCGGTCTGCATATTCTACAACTGTTACTTGAGAACCTAAACGTAAGTAAACAGATCCTAACTCTAATCCGATAACACCACCACCGATAACGATTAAGTGTTTCGGAACTTCTGTTAAAGCTAATGCTTCTGTAGAAGTGATGATACGAGTTTTATCTGTTGGTGCAAATGGTAATTCAGATGAAACTGATCCAGTTGCGATGATTGTATTTTTAGCTTCAATTTCTTGAGTAGAACCGTCTTTAGCAGTTACAACGATATGAGTTGCGTCTTTAAAAGCACCTGTTCCTTCTAAAACATCAATATTATTTTTACTCATCAAGTATTTGATACCAGCTACGTTAGTATCTACAACACCTACCTTGCGAGCAATCATTTGAGTGAAGTTTACCTTTGGAGCATCGATTTCGATTCCGTGCTCTTTAAAGTGATTTACAGCATCGTAATAGTGGTGAGAAGAATCTAATAAAGCTTTTGACGGAATACATCCTACGTTAAGACATGTACCTCCTAAACTTTCTTTCTCGATAATTGCTGTTTTAAATCCTAATTGCGCTGCGCGAATAGCTGCAACATATCCTCCAGGTCCAGCACCAATTACGGCTACATCATAAGAACTCATATAGTTTTATTTTGATTTATTATTATAATTAATTTAAACTCTACAAATATAACCAATATCGAATAGATTTTCGTTATAAAATTGTAATGAATTTTGTTAGGAAATTGGGAAAAGTATTGATACAATTATTATAGTTTTCAGTTCTTAATTTTTTTAAAAAAACTTATAAATTTTTCTATTCAATTAAAATCTCAATTTTCCCCTTGATGTTTCTATCAAAGAGATTTTTTTATAAAACAAAAACCTCAGACAAAATCTGAGGTTTATTAAACTTATTCTATTTGTTGAAACTCTTCCCAAAGTTCGTTTACTCTTTCTTGGTTAGGAATACCATCGCTACCAACTAACTTACATTTTGAATCGATATAATCTAAGAAATCATCATCTAATGAAGGTAATCTCAGACTCATACTACTATTTCTCATAGTAACTCCCGAAACATTTATTCCTTCTCTTATATAAATATTATCATTTTTAAAAAGCTTAATAAGACTATTATATGGATTAGAATAATCTTTAATTTTTATAAACTTTTCTTTTTGTTTGAAAAATTCCCAGTATATATATAAATAAACCAGTAATTTATTACCCTTCCACCTATTAGATTTTCATCAATTTTAAATTTATCTTTAAAATTGTTAAAAAAAACTTCAAAAGAAGTTAGCTCTTTTAAGAAATCCTCATTAACATCTTTAATAAGATTATTTTCTTGTAAATTTAGAGATGTCCCAAATGGTCTGTAATCAGTACCTAATAATTCTTTCCATTCTTTTAGGTGTGAAATATAATCTTTAAATAATAAAATACTAGAAACCTTATTTTCATTATTCAAATTAAATATATTCGAAGATTTTTTATATAAATCTTCAAAAATTAAATCTACATTTTTCATAATGCTAAGACATTTTAGTACCATTAAGTGGTGGCGTAAGTAAAAAATCTCTCCAACCAATCACGATTTCTTTGAAGTCTTGTGTTGGTATTGATATAGAATAAGTTTCTTCAGACCAAGCCCCAACAAATCGTACTTCATTTTGATAAATTAGGATAAGTACCGTTGTACTTCCTGACTCAATTTCACTATTTTGATTCGTAAGTGCTTCATCTATATCTGCTAATAATCCATGTTCATTACTATCAATATCTTCCGCTTTCCATTCATATAAAAGATTTGTTAATTGATCTATATTTGTCTCTGGAAATTTATCTATTTCTCCGTCTTCATCAACTCTATTTTGAAAATTGAGTTTATACTTTTCTATTAATTCTCTAATCATACTCCATATTTTTTAAATTAATTTATATTGTAAACTTAACTTTCAAAAAATTCTTTCCACGAAAGCAATATTTCTTTCCATTCTACTTTTGAAATAGATTCAACCAAAAAAGTTTCGTAAATCCCTCCAATTCTTTCATAAAACTATAGTTAACAATCAAATATACCAAAAAATAACAATCAATACCCATTATTGTAATAACTACAATTCTATAAATTATCTCCCACTTTCGCTCGTGTTTTCTTCCACCGTTCTTCGACGAGAATGCCGTTTTTCCGAAGATTCGTCGAACAATGGTCGAACGATGGTCGAACAAGCTAAAAATCGACCAAAAAGACGAATCTTATCTACCTATGATGAATAGAGGTTTAGCGAGGTTTTTATTTTACTACAATACTATTATTGAATAAAAAACAACCGGACAAAAGTGGACAAATGTGGACAGAAGCGGACAAATGCGGACACAAAATGGCGTTTTTGTAAATGATGTTGTTTCTATTGCTAACTTTATGAATATAACCAAAAAACCCTTCACTTTTCAGTGAAGGGTTTTTCATATATTCTAAATTCGTAAATCTAATTTCTAACTTATGTTTACCAGTTCATCAACACAGAACCCCATGTAAATCCAGCTCCAAAAGCAGTCATCATTACTAAGTCTCCTTTTTTGATTTTACCTTCTTGCTTTGCCTCACTCAATGCAATCGGAATAGAGGCTGCTGTTGTATTTCCATAACGCATAATGTTGTTGTAGACTTTCTCATCAGGTAATCCCAATTGTTTTTGTACAAATTGAGAAATACGCAAATTCGCTTGATGTGGAATAAATAAATCTAAATCTTCTGGCTTTTTATTTGCAGCCGATAAAGCTTCGATAATTGATTCAGGAAAACGAGTTACCGCATGTTTGAAAACATAGTTTCCATTCATATATGGATAAATTTCTTTTTTAGTTAAAGTGTTTCCTTCTTTCAATAATTCATCCGACCAACCTGTTTTTGTTCCTGGGAAAGTAACTGCTAATTCTTCAGCAAATTCTCCTTCAGAATGTAAATTCGTCGATAAAATTCCACGTCCTTCTTCTTCCGATGCCGAAACAATTACCGCTCCTGCTCCATCTCCAAAAATTACTGAAACACCACGACCTTCATCCGACATATCCAATCCGAATGAATGAACTTCTGCTCCAATCACCAAAATATTTTTGTAAACACCAGCCTTGATAAAAGCATCAGCAGTTGATAACGCATACACAAAACCAGAACATTGATTACGAATATCCATTGCCCCAATCGTACGACAACCTAACTCTTTTTGTACCAACACACCATTTCCAGGGAAATAGTAATCGGGAGATAAAGTCGCAAATAAGATAAAATCGATATCTTGAGCAGTGATTCCTGCATCTTCTAACGCATTTTTAGCCGCAATAACACCCAAATCTGTAGACGAAATCTTAGAACCTGGCTCGATATGTCTTCTTTCGACAATCCCTGTACGTTCCTGAATCCATTCGTCATTGGTGTCCATCACCTCAGCTAAATCAAAGTTTGTAACAACTCTTTCGGGAACATAATGCCCAACACCTGTAATAATAGAGTGTATCATGTGATTATGGTTTACTTTTCAATTGAAGCAAAGATATTAAATGATAAGCATTCTTTAAAACAAATGCGTCTTTTTGACAATAAATTATTTAGAAAATCTTGTTTTTAATATTCCGTTCATAATGATAGAAAGTACCATTACCCCTGTAGCAATATAAAATATAGGATTCATATGTTCTGAATCTCCAAAAATAAGACTTGCCAAAATGATGCCATAAACTGGTTCTAAATTTACGTTCAGCATCAACGTAAAAGCACTTACATGTTTCAGTAAATCAACTGATTCTATTTGTGCAAAAGCTGTAAAAATGACGCCAAGCAACGTCAGCCATCCTAAGTTTGACCAACTGATATTTACAACTTCAGAAATAGCTTCTGGTTGAAAAAGAATCATCACCACCGAAAGCGTGATCACTCCACCAATCATTTCGTATAAAGTAACTTTAGTCGGTTTGATTGATTTTGGTAATCTCGAATTAAGAACTGCAAACAATGCGGAAAGGAAACTACATAGAATACCGATGATAATTCCTAATTTATAATCTTCTGGCGATGCATTAAAAATAACAGCTACACAAGCAGAAACGATTATGGCAAGAATAATTTCGAGCAGATTAATTTTTCGTTTAAAGAAAATAGGTTCTAAAATCGCACTAAAAAGCGCGCCCATCGATAATGTACTCAACGCAATTGAGATATTAGAAAGTTTGATTGACAAATAAAATGTAAACCAATGTATTCCTACAATTCCACCAATAGCAAGTAATCTCAATAATTCGTTTTTGGTCACTTTGAAATCCATTTTTCTGAATTTCATATAGATAAAAACAGCAATTGCCCCAATAAGAACACGATACCAAACCATTGGCAACGCACTCATTGTGACTAATTTTCCGAAAACTCCTGTAAATCCCCAAAGAAGTACGAGAAACTGCAACCGAAGTTGAACTTTTGAAATCATTCTAAGCCTTTTTCGCAAAAGTAGAGTTTAATTCTATATTGCTAAAACGATTTAATTGATTTAATCTGTAAATAATTTTGTATATGTTTTAATGTTAAATTAACATCAAATAATTATTACTCAAACTTTAATTCTTATTCTTCGTTGTATTTTCGAAACTTCAAAATTAATCGATGGATTTTAGTATTTTTTTACAACCAGATGCATTAGTTGCATTATTTACATTAACAATGTTAGAAATCGTTTTAGGGATTGATAATATTGTTTTTATCTCTATTTTGTCAGGAAAATTACCTGCACATCAGCAAAAGAAAGCACAACAGCTTGGTTTATTTTTAGCCATGTTTACACGTGTAATCCTTTTATTCTCGTTAAGCTGGGTGATGAGTCTTACCACTCCTCTATTCAATATCGGCGAATGGATTGGCATTACTTCAACCGAATGGTTAGAAAAATTAGCTATCTCTGGTCGAGATTTGATTTTATTAATCGGAGGATTATTCTTGATTTATAAGTCTACTGTAGAAATTCACCACAAAATAGAAGGTGTTGAAGAAACTGAAGGAAAAGTGAAAGTACATTCTTTTGCAGGAACTATTGTACAAATCTTAATTTTAGACATTGTTTTCTCATTAGATTCTGTGATTACAGCAGTTGGTATGGCAGAACATATCGAAGTTATGATTGCGGCTGTGATTATTGCGGTTGCTGTTATGATGCTTTCAGCAAGTGCGGTTTCTAAATTTGTGAACGATCATCCAACGGTTAAAATGTTGGCTTTATCATTCTTATTATTAATCGGTGTTTCGTTGTTAGCAGAAGGATTTGATCAACACATTTCGAAAGGATACATTTATTTTGCAATGGGATTCTCTGTTTTAGTCGAATTCTTGAATTTGAAAATGAAGAAAAAGCATTCGAATCCAGGAATTGTCCGAAATATGGTTGGCGACGCAGAAGAACAAAACAAAAATTTATAACTAACTTTAAGGTCTCAATTATGAGGCCTTTTTTTATTTAAGAAAAAATCAATGCAAAATATAAAATTAATCGTGACAGATATGGACGGAACTTTGTTGCGTTCTGATCATTCATTAAGTCCAGAATTCAATAAAATTTACGAAGAATTAAAAGAAAACAACATCACATTTGTGCCTGCAAGTGGTCGTCAATATTATAGTATCATTTCTTATTTTGAAAATATAAAAGATGAATTGGCAATTATTGCTGAAAACGGAACCTATGTGACCTATAAAGGTGAAGAAATTTTTGTTGACGAATTGGATTGGTCTGTTGTAAAAGAAATCGTAGAAGAAGTACGTAAAATAGAAGGTGCAAATATTGTTTTGGCTGGTAAAAATGCCGCTTATGTAGAATCGAAAGATGAGACTTTTTTAGAATATTTTAAGAATTATTACGACAAAAATATTTGGGTTGATGATTTAACTAAAATCAAAAACGAACAATTCATTAAAATTGCAGTAAATCATGCTGATGGAACAGAATTTAATGTATTTCCAAAATTAGTTGATTTTGAAAAATATGGATTAAAAGTTGTAGTTTCTGGCGAAGTTTGGTTAGATGTAATGAACAAAAAATCGAACAAAGGAGTTGCATTACAAGCTTTGATGAATAAATTGGATATTTCTTCTGAAGAAATCATTGTTTTTGGGGATTTTATGAATGATTTAGAGATGCTAAATTTGGCTAAATATAGTTTTGCAATGGAAAATGCTCATCCAAATGTAAAAGAAGTTGCAAATTTTAAAGCACCTTCTAACGATGAAGATGGTGTAATTCAAGTTATTAAGCAATATTTACAACAATTAAAAACCGTAAATACTTAATAATCTGATAAATAACATCAATCATTTAACATTTCAAATCAGATTAAATTATTAATTTCGCACAAAACCTAAACAATCAATGTTCACTATCAACAAACATCTAAAAAGCTTTCTAGCAATTGGAACTTTACTTTTTGTTTTTTCTTGTAAAAACGAAAATAATCCAGTTCAAAATCAAACAACAACTTCTTCTGAGCCAAAAGAAATTTTGCAGAATGATGTTGATTCTATTTATACAGTAAAAATTGACTCATCAGCTTTGCAATTAGATACTATTGCAAAAGAAGAAAAGCAAAATCCTATTGATTCGACAAAACAATATGTTTACCTAACTTTTGATGATGGTCCTTATAAAGGAAGCAAAAATATCAATAAAATATTAACCGAAGAAAATGTAAAAGGAACGGTTTTCTTAGTTGGTTTTAATGCTTTTACAAAAGATTTGAAACAACATGTAGAAGATTATAAAGCTAATCCAAATGTAGAAATTGCTAACCATACTTTTTCGCATGCTCGCAACAAATACAAAGCTTTTTACAGTGTTCCAGAAAATGTTTACGAAGATATTCGCAAAAATGAGGTGGTATTAGATATACATTCTCGTTGGGTGCGTTTGCCTGCGCGTAACACATGGCGTTTGAACAAACGTAAAAAAGACGATCCAGTAAAAAATGCAATTCCTGCAGCTGACTTATTGGCTAAAAATCAATATTATATTTACGGTTGGGATTATGAATGGGAAAGAAGTGGAAAAAAATCTGCAAATCATCAACTTTCTTCGCCTGAAAAAATTTACGAAGGAATTGTACATCGTTTGGATCAAAATAAAACATTCGAAAAAAACCATTTGGTAATTTTAATGCACGATGATATGTTTAATGAAGATTATAATGCAGAAAAATTAAGACAATTAATTGTTTTATTGAAACGTAATCCGAAAATTGTAATCGAAGGAATTTCGGGATATCCAACCAGGATTAGCTAGATAAAATATTAAGATAAAAAAATCCACTTCAAATGAAGTGGATTTTTTTATTAAATAAACTCTATCGTTGTTTCTATCTCGTGACCTTTTTCTAGCACTTTGTGTACAGGACAAGAATTTGCAACTTTCAATAATCTTGTTCGTTGCTTTTCATCGAAATCGCCTTCTATGATAACATGACGTTGAAAAGTAATTGGCTCAGTTGTAATCATATCAAAATTGATATCGACCTCAACTTTTTTGTAAGTAAATTCTTTGTGATTCATATACATTTGCAAAGTAATCGAAGTACAAGAAGCTAACGCAGCTCCCAATAATTCGCTTGGTTTTGGAGCTGTATCTAAACCTCCTTTATCTAAAGGTTCATCTACATTAAACTCATGTTTTCCTGTTTTAATATTCGAAATATAGTTTTTATCCGTCGAAGTTGACGTTACATTAATATCACTCATTATCAATTTATTTTTCGTTTTCTTTTACTTTAGATTTTTGTTGCGCTAGCGGAATTGGAACATAATCGTCATCACCAGGAACTTTAGGAAAACGATGATTAATCCAATTTTCCTTCGCCGTTTCAATCGTTTCTCTTGAAGAACTTACAAAATTCCAAAAGATAAAATGTTCTTCTGGTAATTCTTCACCTCCAAAAATATAAACGGTAGAACCAGCCGCAATTTCGAATTCACATAACGTAGCTTCTTTCGCTACTAATAATTGTTTTGTGCCGTAAGTCTCTCCTCCATCTTTGATAGAACCTTCTAATACATACAAAGCAGATTCTCCATACAAATCTTTTCCTAATGAAACTTTGAAATCATTTTTAGCTTTAATCTCAATAAAATATAAAGGAGAATAAACAGGTACGCCAGAAGTATGTTCACCAAACTTACCAGCAATCAATTTATAATCTGCATTTTCGTCTGACCAATTTGGTAATTTATCTGCTTCAACGTGAACAAAACTTGGCTCCATATTTTCTAATTCTTTTGGCAAAGCCACCCAAATTTGTAAACCATGTAATGTTTTTTCAGTTGTACGTAAATATTCGGGAGTTCGCTCAGAATGCACAACACCCCTACCTGCAGTCATCCAATTCACAGCTCCTGGCTGAATTTCTAATTCAGTTCCCAAACTATCGCGATGCATAATCGCACCTTCAAATAAATAAGTCAAAGTTGATAAACCAATATGTGGGTGCGGTCCAACATCAAGATTTTGATAATCTTTCATTTTTGTTGGTCCCATATGATCGATAAATACAAATGGTCCGACATGTCTTTTTTGACGAAATGGTAACAATCTACCTACCAAAAAATTTCCTATATCAGCAGCTTTTTCTTCTAAAATTAATCCAACGTTAGACATAATTAGTTTAGTTTTTTAATTGATGTAAAATTAGTTTTAACTATTAATTTAAAACTTGATTTAAGTTAATAAATAAAAAAAGGCTAACCAAAAGGTTAGCCAATTATAACTTAATCTTAACGATTTCTAGTAATCGTAATTATTTTGTGTTTCTCCACCAAAATTCCAAGCAATACCGAAACGTAATGTGTTTTCTAAAGCATTGTTTGTATCAGACATTGGAATTAAGTAAGATGCATTAAATGCAAACGCATTGTATTTTAGTCCTAAACCTAATGTCAAATGTTGACGATCTCCTTTCATTGGGCTTTCGTGGAAATAACCAGCACGAATAAACAAAGCATCATTATAAGAATACTCTGCACCTACAGAATACATAATTTCTTTTAACTCCTCTTTTCCTCCTCCAGGAGCATCTCCAAATGAACTAAAAATTCCAGACATTACTCCTTTATTAGGAATATATCCTGTACCAGGAATTGGATTTCCATTTTCATCTTTCTCATATGTTGGAGTTGGAACTAATAATTTAGAAAATTCTGTTGTAATTCCTACTTTATTGTAATCATCAAATTTGAAATCATATCCAACACCTAAACGTAATGTTGTAGGTAAATAAGATGCATTATCTTCTGAGTTTGAATAATCTAATTTTGGACCAATATTAGAGATTTGGAAACCTCCACGTAATTTTCCTTCAAAATTGTTGGTATCCATTGTTTCTGATTGATAATAACCTGCTAAATCAACTGCAAATGTATTTGCTGGCTGAACTGTACCATCGCTTACTCCATTGAATAAATCGGAACGAATGAAACGACCAGTTACCGCCATCGAGTAATTATCTGTTAAACGTAAACCATATGATAAATCGATTGAGAATTCATTTGGCTTTGCTTTTCCCATCGAAACAATATCAGTTCCTTGCAATTGATTAAGTTCTATTTCTCCCATATTGAAATAATAGATACTTGCTCCTAATGTACTACGCTCATCTTGTCCTAAGAAAGTATAATAAGTTGCATTTAATAAGAAAACATCATTCACCAAAGATCCCATATATGGCGTATAAGTAAATGCTACTCCTGAATAATCTGGTGCAAAGGCATATTTTGCAGCATTCCAGTATTGTGAATAATTATCTGTCGATGTTGCCACACCTTGATCTCCTAAACCACCTGCACGTGCATCTGGAGAAATTCTTAAAAATGGAGCTCCAGTTAAAATTGGATTAGATTTTGTATAATCGTTCCCAGTATCATTTCCTCCTGTATCTTGAGCAAAAGTAAATCCTGATGCTAAAATCAATAAACTTGCTGTAATTTTTTTCATTCGTTATATTATTGATTATATTTTTTCTTTTTGTTTATTATTTTAATATGACAAGTTTTTCAACTGCTGCGGCTGATCCTTTACAAACCGTATCATCAACACCTTTCACATTGACCTTGTAAATATAAACACCTTTTCCTATTTTATCGCCAAAATCGTCCAAACCATCCCATTCTATCGCATATTTACCTGTTCGATATCCTTCTCTAAAAGGTTCTGCCGAAACAGTTTTTCGGATTGTTTTGACTAATTTTCCTGAAATTGTAAATATCTGAACCATTACATCTAACTCAGAATCACAATTATGCTCAAAATGGAAAAATGTATTCTTAGTAAATGGATTTGGCCAATTTAGCAATTTATCAATATGCAATTGTCCTGTCCCATTTTCCATTACTACAAAGTCTAACGTTGCAGTATTCGAATTATTGTTGATATCCCAAAATTTTAAATTCACAGTATGTTGACCAAGTTCAAGATTTTTTAATTGATACATTACTTGTCCTTTCTGGTAATCTTCGAAATTCTTATTGACACAAGGATTTGCATCACCTCCATCATAATATTCATTCAACACATAAGCATCTTGTACTTTTCCATCAAGCGTTGCCACAATATCGTGCCCAATACTTGATCCTGTTGCATTAATACCTGAATTATCTGTTAAACAACCAACCAAATAAGGCGAACGATCTGTAATTCCTCCATTCGCAAAATGAAGATTATTCATATATAATTTTCCTTGCGGACGCTCATCATCATTTAATCCTTCTTCATTAATTCCTTCTAATTTAACTGACTCTACCCCAGAAGCATCTTTACCATCTTTTTCATCCCACGCATAAAATTTTATTTTACGATTACCTAATTCATAATTGATATCTTTCGGGACATAAAATTGAATCGTAAATTCACCATTTTCTACTTTTCCTGTCCCTTTATAAATTGTTTTATTTTCGGTCTCAAAAGTATCTGACCATCCTACTAAATATTTATTAGTTTGCTTTTTCTCGAATAAACTAACCGAAATTTTACCATTAAAACTTTTGTCTTTTATGGTTGAAGAATTAGATTCATTAATTTGACCTACTATTGTAATAAAATCTAAGGATTGCATAGTTCCTCCATTTAGTATATCAACATCTTTCTTATTTTTGATACTTGAAATGCTAATAGGTTGTTGAGGATAATGTATTGAGATCATAGGGTCACCCATGATACTCACTCTTTTATTATTAATATCTTTTGGTGAATAATTCTTTTTTGATTCATTTAGTGCATAACCGATGGATTGATTTTTTAAATCTTTTTTCTTGAAAAATTCATCAAGTATATAATCATTCATATATTTTCCATATCCTGAATTAATTGGTCGATTGGTTGTAATCATTGCTAATGCTCCACCATTTGGGTTTTTTAACATAGCTTCACCGGCAGAATTATATTGTGGTAAATCCCATATTGTAAAATCACATGTAACGGTTGTAACGATAGGTAAACGGGAATAGGCTGCATTAAAATTGGATAAGTTAGTTAATTCTTCCGCTGTAATGATACGTTCTTGCGACCAACTACGTGGCCCACCATGACCGTAATACATAACAAAATTTGACCCTAATTCAATCGCATTGATAATAGCTTGATTAACACTTGGATAACGTAATCCTGCGGATGTACTTTCGGATTGATGTGCTGAAGTATAAATTTTATTGACAATATAATTTTGATTTTCTGTACTTTCAAATTTTTTATCGACTATTTTATCTAAAAAAGGATTATCTACAGTATTATTGGGAATATCTGTACCACTCACAAATGCCACTTTTGTTCGCCAATCTCCATATGAAGTCCCTTTTCCTTGAATTTTATCATAATACGAAATTATTTTGTCCACTAAAACCTTTGCTTCTGTTGAATTAGAAGCAGAAATTCGTCCTACAGCTATTTCTAACCAACGTGCATCATATAAATAAGTCTTATCCTGATTATTTGAATTATCTACATTATTGTTCAACATTTTCACATTATCATTTAACATTGCAAAATAATCATCCGTTGCAATCGCACCATCAATATTAAGAGAAGGTTCGTCAGTAAAAGTTGGAAGATAATTTGTAAAATCTTTTACTCTATTTTTCGGATCATAGGTTGTTGCTCCAAACAAAACGCCATATTCTAAATTTGGACTTGATCCATCTTTTAAGAATTTAAAAAAATCACGAATCGCAATAGGATCTTGACTTCCAGAAGAAAAATCGTTGTAAACTTGTTCCGTTGTAACAACTGCAACATTTATCTTATCATGATTTTTTCTGAAATCTGCTAATCGTTGAGCATCTGCTAAATATTTTGGATGCGTGACAATTATATAATTTATATCAGTTAAACTACGAATATCTTGATTTGTAACTTTCCCTACATATTTTGCATCTGTAAAAGCATTTTCATCCTTAAAAGCGACAAACTGATTCTGATGATTTGTACTAAATTTATACAAATTACTTTGCGGAACAATTGAAGAAATTGAATGAATATCAGAAACATTCCAAACAGAAACATTTGCAGCATTATTCAATGAAAAAGCATTCACACTTCCATCATTAATATCTTCTAAAAACTGAAAAGTAAATTGCTCATTGTTATAGGTTAAACCATCTTTGAAACGCAATTGTAAATAATCTAAATATACTAATCCAGAAGGATTGGTTCCGTTAGAAGAAACCGCAATATCAATTGTATTAGAACTTAATGAAATTGTTTCATCTTGAACACTTCTATCAAATAATGAGTCTCCTAAAGGATAAGTAAAAGTTTGTCCATTTACATTAAGACTATAAGATATAGTATTTGCATTTTTTCCAACCACCGCATAACGCAAATAGGCTTCTCCACCATTTACAGCATTCGCTTTGAATGTTTTCTTAAAACCATCTTTCAAGCCAATATTTTCTCCAACCCAAATTTGTCCAAGACCATTTAAGTTAATCGAATCTTTTTCATGAAATTGTAAATTATCAAAAGTAGAAAAAGTTTTTACAGGACTAGTCGTAATCGCTTGTTCTCCTACTCTTTTACCATCTTCACCATTAAAACTGATAAAATAGTAAGCAAAATCATCATATAAATTATAGCGAACTTTTGCATCTTTCAACGTTGTCGTATTATTTCTATACCACTGATGCGGACCTTTTGCATAAAACAAAACGTAATCCGAATTATCAAAGGAATTGTCTTCACCTCCAACAAATTTTATTGGAATTTCATTAAGAGCACCAATTCTATCTTCCGTTAAATTCTCCATCAAACGCCCTTCTCCATTTCCATAGATTTTTAGCGATTTTGGATTAAAATTGGTCGGAATTCCGTTTTTAGTAAAGAAACTTTTATCTAATTTGAAAACTCCATCTTTAGAAACTTTTATTTTGTACCAATCACCCGATTTTAGGACACTTGTAGTTGAATTATCAACTAATCGTTGATTAAGATTTCGTCTAGATTGAGTTGTTTTTGGAACGATTGAGAAAGATTCTATTTTTAAAATCTTATCATTTTGTTTGACAAATGGTACAACTTTAACAATTAGTTTTTGCTGACCATTTTTATCAATAATATTATATGAAGAAAAATTAATTTTATCTGTAATCGAAGACGTATTCAAATCAGCCAATTCATTCTGTACTTCTCTAAATTGTACATTTGACAATTCAACTTCTTGATTTGTAAAATTTAACTCAACAACAAATTCCGGAAGAAAATATCCTCCAACAAAATAATTATCTTTATTCGAAAAAAACGGCACGTTTACCGTATTTCCATTCGTTAAAGAAATTGTTTGATTATTCTCCCAATTTATTTTGTAATTTTGACTAAATAATTGAGGAAATTGAAGCAAAGTTGCAACTAAAATAAAATATTTCTTCATGTCTGAATAACGCTATTTTGACAAATATATTTTCAATCGTAAAATAAAAAAATAATTCTTACGTTTGATACAAGAAATAAAGCATTTTTTCGTTGTAAGATTAATGTCAAATGCTTTTATTTGCATTAAATTTAATTTTCGAAAACCAGAAATATTCTATGAAAATGAATAAAGGACGTATTTTTTCTCTTGCCCTTGCAGCTGTTACTATGAGTGTATTCATGGGTTGTGCAAGCAGTTCAGGAAAGAAAAAAGGAGGTGGAACAAAAAATTTCACAAGTCGTACAGGATGGAAACCAAACGATAGTAAAGGTTGGTTTTTTTCAGGTAAAAAGAAAGAAAACATCAAAGCATGGCCTGGAATGGTTTTCATCGAAGGTGGATCTTTTACGATGGGAATTACGAAAGATGACGTGTTACACGATTGGAATAATTCTCCTGTTCGTATGCAAGTAAAATCTTTCTTCATTGGTGAAACTGAGGTTACAAACTACGAATACAAAGAATACTTAACTTGGTTGAAAGTTGTTTTCCCTCCAGAAGACACGCAATACAAGGATATTTATAATGGAGCATTACCAGATGAAACGGTTTTTAACAATCAATTATCTCGTGATGATTTCTCTACAGAAAATTATTTATTTTCGCCAGAATTCAGCTATTATCCAGTAGTTGGTATTTCTTGGTTACAAGCCGTTAACTATTGTGATTGGTTAACAGACCGTGCTGTTGAAAAATCTTTAATGAACAAAGGAATCTTATCAAAAGATTATTATAATAACGAGGAATATAATTACGGAAATAAAACATTTAGTGCTGAACAATATAAGTTAGGCGATACAAATGTAAACGAAGCGATTGATTCGACTAAAATTATGAGAGCGAATCAAATCAAAACGCAAAATACACGTATCTTAAAAGCAAATCGTGCAACTGGTTCAGATGAAGTACAACCATTCCGTTTACCTACAGAAGCTGAGTGGGAATATGCAGCATTGGCTTTACCTGGAAATCGTGAATACAACGAATACAAAGGAAAAGATGTTGCTCAAAATAACTTGAGAGTAACGAAAGGTGCTCAAAGAGGTCAATATTTAGATAACTTCAAACAAGGACGTGGAGATTACTCTGGAATTGGTGGATTTGGTAACGATGGTTCTGCAATTACAAGTGATGTTCGTAAATATCCATCAAATGATTTTGGTCTTTACGGAATGTTAGGAAACGTTGCTGAATGGGTTTCTGATGTTTATCGTCCTATTATTGATGAAGAGGCAAACGATTTCAACTACTACCGTGGAAATATTTTAAAAACAAAAATTGACAACGGAGCAGGTGGTTTTGAAAAATATGACGAAACAAATGTTGAATATGATACATTAGACAACGGACGTTTAGTTTATAGAGGATTACCAGGTGCTTACAAAAAACAAACAGAATACGATTTAACAAATTATCGTGATGGTGACCCTAATTCTTCTTTATCACCACGTACTGAGGAAGGTAAATCTGCTGATCAAGCGACAGAAGATATGTACAACGCTCCTCAACGTAAATTTAGAGTGGATGAAAAAGGTCGTGTAATCTTAGAGAAAGACACTACAAATCGTACTTCTGACATCTCTGATGAAACACGTGTAGTAAAAGGTGGTTCTTGGAAAGATCCTATATATTGGATTGATGCTGGTCAAAGACGTTACTTACACCAAGCAAGTGCAACAAACTGGATTGGTTTCCGTGTAGCACAAGAATACTCTGGTAGTTTCGAATCAAAACGTAAACGTAGAGGATAATAATCCTTTTCAAAATATTTTAAATCTCGGTGATTAATTTCATCGAGATTTTTTATTTTTACATTATGAAAACAGCAGAAATATTCGATCAATTTCTTAAATCGAAAATCGTTACGACTGATACACGCAACATCTCACAAAATTGTATCTTTTTTGCTTTAAAAGGAGCTAATTTTAATGGAAATACTTTCGCTCAAGAAGCGATCAATCAAGGAGCTGCAATGGCAATTGTTGACGAAAAAGAATTTGAAAATACATCTCAAAATATTTTTTTGGTTAATGATGCTTTAGAAACTCTACAAGATTTAGCGAGAACTTATCGTAATTACCTTAAAATACCATTTATTGGATTGACTGGTTCTAATGGTAAAACAACGACAAAAGAATTGATTTCAGCTGTTTTAAAAGAGAAATTCAAAACGCATTATACATTCGGAAATCTGAATAATCACATCGGAGTTCCTTTAACTATACTTTCTATTTCAGAAGATACAGAAATGGCTGTGATCGAAATGGGTGCGAATCATCAAAAAGAAATCGAGTTATTAGCTTCTATTTCTCAACCAGATTATGGGTATATCACCAATTTTGGTAAAGCTCATTTAGAAGGTTTCGGAGGAATTGAAGGTGTGATTAAAGGAAAATCTGAGTTATATGATTTTTTGAGAGCAAATAACAGAACTGCTTTTGTCAATTTTAATGATCCTATTCAAGTTGAAAAAACTGAAGATATTAACCGAATTACATTTTCTGATCAACATAATGCTAATGTTCAAATCGAATTGATAGAAAATGAAACTGAATATTTGGCGGTTAAATACCAAGATTTAAAAATTCAATCACATTTAACAGGAAACTATAATTTTAGCAATATTTCGTGTGCAATAGCAATTGGAGAACATTTCGGGATTGACGCAAAATCTATTCAAAACGGAATCGAAAATTATTTTCCATCAAATAATCGTTCACAAATTATCAATAAAGAAAATTACAAAATTGTGATGGATGCCTACAACGCAAACCCAAGTAGTATGGAAGCTTCGTTAAATAATTTTGCAAAATTTGAAGGTTCTAAAACAATTATTATTGGTGACATGTTTGAGCTTGGAGAAGAATCAAAAGCTGAGCATCAACGTATTTTAGATTTAGCTGAAAGTTTAGATTTTGATCAAATTTTTATTTTAGGACATAATTTTGGTGAAACAATTACGAATAATCCGAAAGTACAAAAATTTGAAAATCGCGTTGCATTTGAAGAATGTTTAAAAGAAAATCCAATCAAAACTCAAAATATTTTGATAAAAGGTTCTCATGGCATGAGGCTTGATTTGTTAGAAAATATTTAAAATCAATACCTTGATTATCTGATGAATAAATCAATATTTTTTTTTATTATAATTACTCTTTTCACTTCTCATTCTCTTCAGGCTCAATCTGTAATTGAATGGAAAAAAGATATGAAACTTAATTACGAAAACTTTAAAAAGAAACCTATTCAAACAAAGGTTCCTCAAGGATTTTTAGATTCAAAATTAGGTTGGAAAATTGCAGAATCTACTGGAGAACTTCCTGAACTTTGGGTTACCAATAAATTTGATGAAAGTAATTCGTGGCTATCTATGCAACATGCAGAAATTTTAAAAGAAATGCAGTTGCAATTTGACTTGTCTGAATTATATGCACGAAAAATTAGAAAAGATTTTAAAGATTTACAAGCCAAAAAAGTCATGGAAAAAGATTCTTATCGAGCAAAATTTTTGTCAGGTTCTAAGAATTTTCAGAAAAAATTGAAATCGATAGCTGGAGTCTCTTTAAATCAACCTGATTTATATAAATTATTAAATAAACAAATTCAAGATTCATTGGTGATTTATCAAAATTACAATAAGTAAAAGAGGCTCTAAACTTAACTATTTATTAATTTTAGATGTCTTTTTTATATATACATTTGTAACCTTTTCAAGATAAAATATATGAAACAGATTTCCACAATTTTGTTATATAATACAAGGCTTCCACTTGTTGAGCAACTAAATTTAAATAATTTCAATTTAAAAATTTTGAAAAACGTTTATATATTTAAAAAATAATTATTAAATAATAAATGAGAGAATTAAGATATTTTTCGTATCTTAATTCTCTTTTTAAATTCATACTGTATGAAAAAAATAATTTTACATCTTAGTATTTTTTTAGTAGGTTCTAACCTTTTTGCTCAAGCGCCTGCTAATTATTACAACAATGCAACCGGTAGTGGATTTGTATTAAAAACTCAACTCTATAATATAATAAAAGGTCATACAACAAAAAGTTATGATGCTTTAAAAGGGTTATACAGACAAACGGATTCTGATAATGGATTTCAAGATAAATATTATGAAAAAGATAATACCATTTTAGACATCTATTCTGAAATTGCTACTGCTAAAGATCCATATAATTTTACTCCTGGTCAAAAAGAATGTGGAAATTACAAGAATGAAGGAGATTGTTACAATAGAGAACACTTAATCCCTCAAAGTGTTTTTAGTGAAAGTTCGCCTATGGTTTCAGACCCTTTGCATATATGGCCAACAGATGGTAAAGTAAACGGCATGAGAAGTAACTATCCTCATGGTGTTGTTGGGAATGCAACATACACATCACTAAATGGGTCTAAATTAGGAAGTAATTTAAATTCTGGTTATTCTGCCGGCTATTCTGGGATTGTATTCGAACCTATTGATGAATTTAAAGGTGATATCGCTCGTGCTTATTTTTATTTTGCTACACGCTATCAAGAAAATGGTATTCAAAGTTGGACCTATGCTATGTTTAATAAAACAAAAGATAAAGTTTTTACAGATACTTTCTTGAAAATATTAATGACTTGGCATTTAAATGATCCTGTTTCTGATCGAGAAAAAGACATTAATAATTTAGTATACAGATACCAAGGAAATAGAAATCCATTTATCGATCATCCAGAATATGCAGAAAAAATTTGGGGTTCGGATTTAGGAACTGGAGATTTCGAATATCAAAAACGTGATGATGTTTCAGTTTACAATGCAACAAATCGTTCGATTAAAGTTAAACTTGAAAATAATTCGAAATCAATTCAGAAAGTTTCTGTTTTTAATTTCAATGGACAATTAGTTAATGAAGTTTCAAATTCATCTAATCAAAAAGAAGTTGAAGTTAATTTCAAAACTCCAGGTGTTTATATCATCAAAGTTGTTGGAAAACAAATGGAAATCAACAAAAGAGTTGTAATAAAATAATCATTTATCAATCCATCATAAAAAAATCCTTCGCTCATACAAGTGAAGGATTTTTTATTTTAGTAAATGGAAAAAATTATTAGTCATTATTGATATTTTTCTTAAAAAATGTGCTTCCATATAGAAACATGATTAATAAAAAAGGGATACCAAGCGTGACTGATAATAAAATAAATGTTTTTAACATACTAATAAGAAATATTTTAGTTTCTAATACTTTTATCAATTTACGATTAATAATTTTATATTATTCATAACAAAACATCTTTTTTTATTTATTAACACTATTTTTATCAACTTGATAATTAAAAGCTTTTCATTAATATAAATTCATAAAAAAAGTCGCTTAAAATTAAGCGACTCATATATAGAAAATTCTATTTCAATTTATTGGTTTCCCTTTGCGTAATCAGCTAAGAATTGTGCTAATCCAGAATCTGTTAAAGGGTGTTTTAACAATCCTAAGATTGATGATAAAGGTCCTGTCATAACATCAGCACCAATTTTTGCACAATTTACAATATGCATTGTATTACGAACTGAAGCAGCTAAAATTTGAGTTTCGTACAAATAGTTATCATAAACCAAACGAATTTCTTCGATTAAGTTTAAACCATCTGTCGAAATATCGTCTAAACGTCCGATGAATGGAGAAACGTAAGTTGCACCAGCTTTTGCAGCTAATAATGCTTGTCCTACAGAGAAAACTAAAGTAACATTAGTTCTGATTCCTTTTGTAGAAAAGTATTTACACGCTTTTACACCATCTTTCGTCATAGGAATTTTAACTACGATTTGAGGATTTAAAGCTGCTAAAGCTTCACCTTCTTTTACCATTCCTTCGAAATCAGTAGAAATTACCTCAGCAGAAACATCTCCGTCAACTAATTCGCAAATTGCTTTGTAGTGATTCAAAATATTTTCTTGACCTGTAATTCCTTCTTTTGCCATTAAAGATGGATTTGTTGTTACACCATCTAAAACTCCTAAATCTTGGGCTTCTTTAATGTCAGCTAAGTTAGCTGTATCGATAAAAAATTTCATTGTTTGTTTGTATTTCGTTCAGGCAAAATTAAGGATTAAATTATAGAAAACCATTTAATCTTAAAGATTCGATCAAAAATATTTTAAACCGCTGTATATCCTCCATCAACAAGGTAATAACCGCCTGTCATAAAGGATGCTTTGTCCGAACTTAAGAATAAAACCAACTCCGCAACTTCTTCTGGCTGTCCCAAACGACCCATTGGATGTTTTGTAACAAGCAATTCTAAATGATCTGCACTCAAATTATTCGACAACAAAGGCGTCATAATATAACCTGGTCCAACTGCATTACAACGAATATTTTTTGGTCCGTATTCCGCTCCAATGTTTTTCGTCAAACCTACAACTCCATGCTTTGCAGAAGTATAAGCCGAACTCATTGGCGCAGCGACAGTACCATGAATAGAAGCCATATTAACAATAGAACCTCCTCCATTCTTTTCCATTGCTTGTAATTGATATTTACATCCGTAAAAAACACCATTAAAATTGATATCTATTACTTTTTTCCAACCATCTAGTGGATAATTTTCAGTCAGCTCAGCAGGACCTCCAATTCCAGCATTGTTACAAGCTATATCAAGTTTTCCATAAACTTCAAGCGTTTTATTTACTAATGCTTCATTATCTTCTGGCGAAGAAGTATCAGCTTTGAAAAATATCGCTTCTCCTCCATTTTTTTTGATAATTTCTACTACTTCATTTCCACCTTCTTCATTAATATCTGAAACCACAACTTTCGCACCCTCTTTGGCATATAATTCAGCAACAGCTTTCCCAATTCCAGAGCTAGCTCCAGTTACAATCGCAACTTTATCTTTTAAACTTGACATAATTTTATGATTTTAATTTAAATAAAGTTAATCATTTATAATCAGATCTATAAATCATTTCTTTCAAATAATATTATTTGAAATGATTCAATTTTATTAACTATTTTGAAATGAAAAATTCAGCATAACAAATATATTTAGGATAAAACAATTCTATTTTTTTATATTTGATACAAATAACTTTTTAAATGAAAAATTTAATAGCTGCTATACTTTTATGTAGTTTTTCTACTATAAATGCACAAGAAACAAGTGATTATAAGTACATCAATATTCCTGAAAAATTTTCTAGTTTTGATAAAGATGAATATCAATTAAATAATCGATTAAGATATATATTAACGCAGAAAAAATATGAAGTTTTACCTTCTGATAAATCTTCTTGGCCGCTAGAAGTTGTGCAAAACCCTTGTTTAGCATTGAATGCTGATATTTTAAAAGTTAAAAGTTTTCTGAATAATAAATTAGAGGTAAGTTTTACAGATTGTTCTAATAAAAGTATTCAAAAATTTGAAGGAACTTCTAAGATTAAAGAATATGACAAAGGTTACCAAGAAGCTATAAAACTAGCTTTAAATCCTTTAAAATCTCAAAATGCGAAAGCTTCTGTTCCGATGGTAAAATTAGAAAAAGCCCAAACAGAAACAACAACTGCATATATACCAGAGCCAAAAGGAACTAAGGTAACAGCTACTAATTTGTTGACAGATGGAACAATTACGTATCAAAAAATTGAACTGCAAAATGGTGGTTTTATGTTGATGTCCGAAAACGGAAATCAGGTTGTTGCGAAATTTGAACCAACTCTAAAAAATGGAATTTATAGAGTAATTGTTACCAAAGGAAATTCAAATTATTTTTCGGTAGGTTACATTAGTGGAAATACAATTTCGTACGAGGTTTCTGAAAATAATACTTGGAAAGAAGTTAAATTATCGGCTAAATAATCTTATAATGAAAACTATATTATCAGGTTTATTTTTAATTGCATTATCATCACTTCAGGCACAAAACGTAACAGATTACAAATATGTTATCGTTCCTCAACTCTTTAAAGATTTTGCTAAAGATGATTTTCAATTAAATATTGGATTGAAAACCGCTTTGAGAAAAAAAGATTATGAAGTAGTCAATGAAAATTCTATCCCGTTAGAGGTACAAATTAATCCTTGTTTAGCAACAAAAGCTAACATTGAAGAAGTAAAAGTGATGTTTAGAAATAAATTAAAAGTGACTTTTACTGATTGCAATAATGCTGTTGTTAGCTCTTATGAAGGTTCGTCAAAAGAAAAAGATTTCACAAAAGGTTATCAAGAAGCATTAACATTTGCTATGAATCAGGTTGGAAAACAAAATGCGAAAGATTTACCTGTAACTAAAACAGAAAATACAACAATTCCAACCGTTAAAGAAACAACGAATAAAGTCGTTACGCAAGAATCAAGTAAAACTGTAGAATACAAAAACGTTTACAAATCGAACGGAAAAAATTACACGACAGCAAGTACAAATAACTACGAATTTGTGTTAATAGATCAAGAAAATTCAAAAGTTATTGCACAATTTTATCCAGCTGCCCAACAAAATGTTTTTCATGTGACAGTGATTTCTCAAAACGGAAATTACCAAACAATTGGTTATTTGAACGAAAATAATATCATCATCGAATATAAAACAGGTGATAAATCTTGGTCAACTACAACTTATTCAAAGTAAGTTTTTATAGTACATTTGCACCTTAAATTTTAGAAAATGCAAGCACCTATTGCGAAAAAAATAGAACAAAAATTAGAAAAACACGGAGATATCCGCATCGATAATTATTATTGGTTGAATGATCGTGAAAACTCTGAAGTTATCGATTATTTGAACCAAGAAAACGAATACACAAAAGCTATTCTACAACCAACGGAAGCTATACAAACCAAGCTTTTTGAGGAAATGAAAGCGCGAATCAAAGAAGATGATTCGTCTGTTCCGTACAAATTGAATGGTTATTGGTATTTGACAGAATATCAAAAAGGGAAGGAATATCCGATTCACAAACGTCGTAAAGATAGTTTAGAGAATCCAGATGAAATTCTTTTTGATGTCAACACGATGGCAGAAGGTCATTCGTATTATCAATTGGGCGGAATTTCGATGGCGCCAAATAATCAATTGGTTTCCTTTGGAGTTGACAATGTTTCGCGAAGAATTTATACGATTCAAATCAAAGATTTAACAACTGGAGAAATTCTTTCTGATAAAATAGAAAACACAACTGGAGGTTCTGTTTGGGCCGCTGATAATCAGACCTTATTTTATACAAGAAAAGATGAAACATTACGCGCTTATCAAATTTGGAAACACAAATTAGGGACAAAACAAGAAGATGATGTCTTGGTTTTTGAAGAGGCCGATGATACGTTCAATGCGTTTGTTTACAAATCAAAATCAAGAGATTACATTATTATTGGATCTTCAAGTACTGTTTCAGATGAGTTTAGATATATTCCTTCTAATCAACCAGATGCAGCGTTTAAAATCTTTCAAGAAAGAGAACGTGATTTAGAATATTCAATCGAACATTTTGGTGATTCATTTTATATTCAAACCAATAAAGATGATGCGTTTAACTTCAAATTAATGAAAACTTCTGTCGAAAAAACAGAACAAGAAAATTGGATTGATGTGATTCCTCATCGTGAAGAAACATTGATTGAAGGTTTTGAGATTTTCAAAAATTATTTGGTTATCGAAGAGCGCACAAATGGTTTATTGCAGATGAATATCAAAGCATGGAATAATTCAACTGATTATTATTTGCCATTTAACGAAGAAACCTATACAGCAAATGTTGGCACAAATCCAGATTTTGATACTGACATTTTACGTTACGGATATACATCATTGACAACTCCTTCTTCTGTGATTGATTTTAACATGAATGATAAAACATTCGAAATCAAAAAAGAACAAGTTGTTATAGGTGATTTTGACAAAGAAAATTATATTTCTGAACGAATTTGGGCTGAAGCACGAGACGGAGAAATGGTTCCAATCTCATTGGTTCGTCGAAAAGATACACCTCTTTCTGCCGAAACTCCTCTCCTACTTTACGCTTATGGTTCGTATGGTTACACGATAGAGCCTTATTTTAGTTCGGTTCGATTAAGTCTTTTGGACAGAGGTTTTATTTATGCAATCGCACATATTCGTGGTGGTCAATATCTTGGTCGCGAATGGTACGAAGATGGAAAAATGTTAGAAAAGAAAAATACATTTTTCGATTATATTGATGCAGCAAAATATTTGATTCAACAGAATTACACTTCATCAAAACATCTATATGCAATGGGTGGTTCTGCTGGCGGATTGTTGATGGGGGCTGTTATTAATTACGAGCCAACATTATTCAATGGAGTAATTGCGCAAGTTCCTTTTGTGGACGTTGTCACAACAATGTTAGACGATTCTATTCCACTAACAACAGGGGAATATGATGAATGGGGAAATCCGAACGAAAAAGAATATTACGATTACATGAAATCGTATTCGCCTTACGATAATGTGGAAGCAAAAGCTTATCCAAACCTTTATGTTTCGACAGGTTTGCACGATTCTCAAGTACAATATTGGGAACCTGCAAAATGGGTGGCGAAATTAAGAGATTTAAAAACAGATAATAATATTCTACTTTTAGATACAAATATGGACACAGGTCACGGTGGTGCTTCTGGTCGATTCGAATCGTTGAAAGAAGATGCGAAAGAAGATGCTTTCTTATTTATGTTAGAAGGGATTACAGAATAAATTTCAAACCAAAAAGTCAACAAATTTGTTGGCTTTTTGTATTTTTAACCAAACCTACTCTATGACCTTTATTTTCTTAATCTTTGGATTAGCAATTGCGGGATTTCAAACAATTATTCTCAAAGAAATTTGGCAAGTAAACCTTCGTCCAAAATGGATTTTATTCCTTATAACTCCTCTATTAATAAGTATTACAGATTATTTTTGCGACGATCAACTCACAGCTTTTGTATTTTTTGGAGCAATAGCTTCAATATTCTTTATTGCAGTTACTGGTATAATTTTTCAAAATTCTACCAATTTTGATGAAGAATCAAACAGTTTCAAACACAAAAAAAGTTACAGTGAAATTGTCCAAGATTATAATCAGCCTTTTTACCTAAATCCTGCTTGGGGAATTGCTTATCAACTCTATGTCGTTGCGATGATTGGAATTTATATTTTTGTTCCAAATGAAGTTTATGAATCTGATTTAAATTATAAATTGATTGAGCAAGATTTAGCTTTACAACTATTATCACTTTTCATATTTACTGGATTTTCCATTATTATTTTGTTATACAATTATTTAGATGAGTACAAAAACTATATTCCTTCCATTTTCAACGGAAAAAGATTAGTTGCAACACCAAAAGAAAGCAGAATTAATAAAGTAATTACCATAAGCGTTACGCTAATATCATTCATTATTTTCTGTAAATTTTGTTACGATAAAGGAATTTATTTCAGCTTGAAATCTATCTTTCAATCATTTGATTCATCATCATTTCTATCGATAAATACAGGAATTATTGCATTTATCTTTTTCAATTCCATTATCCTGATAATTAATCCATCACAAGTTGCAAAACTAAATATGATTCGCATTGCAACACTAATTCAATCTGCTTTTTTCAGTATTTTTTTATCAGCCGCAATTGCAGTTCCTTTTATGATTTTGCAAGATCAATTGGCTTACTTCAATATGAGTTCGGAAATTCTTTTATTTTTAGGATTTAATATTGTTTTATTAGTGAATGAAATTTCACTTTTTGTAAAATACAAAAAGGGTATAATCGATTAATTCTTCTAATAAATCACAGATTTTATCTAAATTTACAACAAAGCTTTGTACTTTCTGGAAACTATTTTAAAATGAAATTTAAACTTACACCAATATTAATTGTGTTGAGTATTTTAGAACTCTTCCTTTTATTTATGTCTATAAACTATCTTTTTATTGATAATAATGGTGGAAATGCCTTGGGTGGAACAATTGCTTTTTTTGGATTAATTATTTTCTTTTTTATTTTATTAATTGAACAACTTATTATAATAAGTATAAAAATTCCGATAAAATTTATTTGGATCATTGAATCTATAGTCTTATTGATTTCAATTATTTATGTTTATTATAATGGGATATCTATCGGATAATATAAAAAAGATATAAACTCATTAAATATAAAAACCAAAAATTACTCAATTTCTTTGCTATAAAAACATAAAATTATTTACAATTAAAAAATAATTAACTTATGAAGTTTTAAGTTTAAACATAAAATCACAGATTTTATCTAAATTTACAACAAAGCTTTATAATTTGACACCAAAAGAAATTCTTTTTAAGTATTGGAATTATCCTTCTTTCAAAACGCCGCAAGAGGAAATCATCTCAAGTGTTTTGGAAGGGAAAGATACGTTGGCAATTTTGCCTACTGGTGGCGGAAAATCTATCTGTTATCAAGTTCCAGCGATTATTTTTGATGGTTTAACATTGGTCATTTCGCCGCTTATTGCGTTGATGAAAGATCAAGTTCAAAATTTACAATCCAAAGGAATTTCGACGGCATATATCACCAATGAAATTGATCAAAATACGATTGGGAAAATTTTGGACGATTGTCAAAACAACAAAATCAAATTACTATATGTTTCACCAGAGCGTTTGCAAAGTAGAATTTTTGTTGAACGATTGAAACAAATCAATATTAGTTTGCTTGCAGTTGACGAAGCACATTGTGTTTCTGAATGGGGACACGATTTTCGCCCTGCATATCATCGAATTTCGAGGTTAAAAACTATTCTTCCTAAAGTTCCAATCCTAGCATTGACAGCAACGGCAACAGAAAAAATTCAGCAAGAGATTGTAGAAAAATTAGAGTTAGATAATCCCAAGGTTTTTAAATCTTCTTTAAAAAGAGAAAATCTTTCGTACAATGTTTTTCTTTCTGCTGATAAGAAAAATGATTTGATTTATTATTTAAAAAAATATCCTGGTTCGAGTATTATTTTTGTTCGAAATCGAAAATTAACCTATGAAATTGCTAGTTTTTTAAATCAAAATGGTTTTGCTGCCGATTTTTTTCACGCCAAATTAACCAAAGACGAAAAAGAACAAAAGCAGAAAAATTGGATGTTGAGTAATTCGAGAATTATGGTTTCGACAAATGCGTTTGGAATGGGAATCGACAAGCCAAACGTTCGTACCGTTTTTCATATCGATTTACCGCAAGGAATTGAAGCATATTACCAAGAAGTTGGTCGCGCTGGACGTGATGAACAGGAATCACATGGAATTTATTTGTACAATCCTGATGATCGAATTCAGGCAGAAAATATTTTCAAAGCGAATTTACCTTCGCAACAAGATTTTATCAAAATTGGGAATTGTTTGTTTAGTCAATTACAATTGGCTGAAGGCGAATTAACGGAAATGAATTATCAGTTGGATATTCCAAAATTTGCCGAAAAATTTGGTTTAAATCTTAAAATGGTTCTTCAATTTTTAGAATTTCTCAATACGAAAGAAATCATTCAGCAAAAAAATTATTCACAAAATAGTAGCATTCAAATTTTAGCGTCACCACATTCGATTAATTTGAATGAAAACCGAATTTTTGATTATTTACAACGTCATTATCCTGGAATTTATACTTATAATAGAGAAATTTCGGAAAGTAAAATGGCGTTCGAATTGCACATGAGTATTGGCGACATTAGAAATAGTTTGCACGAATATGCAAAAAATGGTTCTATTGATTATTCGGATCGATTTTTAGCGCGATTTAGATTTCTTGTTCCGCGCGATTCGAATGCGTTTAAAAATAAATTGTGGAAAGATTTCGAATCAATTCAAGTGAATAATTGGAAACGTTTGCAAGCAATGGCTTATTATACCGAACAAAATACTATTTGTAGAGAACGTTTGTTATTTGGCTATTTTAATCAAAAATCTGATCAAAATTGTGGTAAATGCGATGTTTGTCAATCCAAAAAACAAAACGAAAGCTTTAATTCATCTGATTTGATTGAATATTTGAAAGAAGGTACAAAAACGCAAGCCGAAATCCTTTCAAAATTCATAAATTCGCCAAAAGATAAAATCGTCGAAGAATTGCAATATTTGATAGACGAAATGCGAGTTCAACCAATTGGATTCGATTCTTATAAACTAATAGAATAAAAATGCGAGTAGTCTTTATGGGTACGCCCGAATTTGCGGCGACATCTTTGAATGAAATCAATACAAATAGTCATCACGAAATAGTTGGAGTTGTTACTGTCCCAGATAAACCGTCTGGTAGAGGGCAAAAAATGAATATTTCTGATGTCAAAAAATATGCAGTTGAACATAATTTGCCTTTGGCTCAACCAGAAAAATTACGCGACGAAGCTTTTATCGAAACATTAAAAAGCTGGAATGCTGATGTTTTTGTAGTTGTAGCTTTTCGTATGTTGCCACAAGTTGTTTGGTCCATTCCGTCGAAAGGAACTTTTAATTTACATGGTTCACTTCTTCCGCAATATCGTGGTGCAGCGCCTATCAATTGGGCTGTGATGAATGGCGATCAGGAGACTGGAGTAACGACTTTTTTAATTGATGAAAAAATTGATACTGGAAATATCTTAATTTCTGATAAAGTAGAAATTGGAGAAAATGATAATGTAGGAAAAATTCATGATGAATTGATGCATATCGGTGCAAAATTAGTTGTGAAAACGTTGGATGGTTTAGAAAATGATTCATTAAAACCGCATCCACAAGACGAAACAACAGAATTGAAACATGCTCCAAAAATCTTTAAAGAAGATTGTAAAATAGATTGGAACGATTCTATCAATGCTATTCACAACAAAATTAGAGGACTTTCTCCTTACCCTTGTGCGTGGACAACTTTTGGAAATGGCGAAAATTTTAAATCGTTAAAAATATATGCTGGTCTAAAAACGGATATTGTTGTTGATGGAGAAGATTATCAATTAATTTTACAAAAAAATAACCTTTATATCAATCTACCTCAAGGAGTTTACGAAATTTTAGAACTTCAACCCGAAGGAAAGCGCCGTATGACAGCCAAAGATTTTATCAATGGACATCAAAACGAGGATACCTTATTCGTAAAATAAGTACTTATTTACTGATTTTTGACACAAATTTCATAAAATTTTGCATTTTTCTTGAAATTTATTGCGTTGAAACTTGCACAAATAAAGGGAAAGAGTATATTTGTGTATAAATTAATTTAAAAAGTTACAACTATGAACAAATCAGAACTTATCGATGCAATTGCAGCTGACGCTGGAATTTCTAAAGAAGCTGCTAAAAAAGCCTTAAACTCATTTACAGAAAATGTAACTAAAGCTTTAGCAAAAGGAGACAAAGTTGCTTTAGTAGGATTCGGTACTTTCTCAACTTCTGAGAGAGCTGCAAGAACAGGTATCAACCCACAAACTAAAAAAGAAATTAAAATTGCTGCTAAAACAGTAGCTAAATTTAAAGCTGGATCTGAATTATCAGGAGCAGTTGATACAAAAAAGAAAAAATAATATTTCTGATACAATAAAAAATCCACTCGTTTGAGTGGATTTTTTTATGCCTTGAAATTTAATTAATTCCTCAAAAAAAATCCTTCAAGAATACTTGAAGGATTTTTACATTTTATCTAATATTGATTTAATTATCTTCTGTTAAATCTGTTTTGTACGTTTCTGGAATTGTAAAGTAATTCACTAAAATCGCAATAAAGATTAATATCAATGGATAAGCTAATCCAATATAAGGCGACATAGCTGCCGAAACGATAATCGTACTTTTGATTAATTCTGTGACAAAAGTCGTTGCTCCACCAATAAATCCATTCCCCATATTTTGCGCAAATCCCATACTTGTGTAACGAATTTTAGTTGGGAAAATTTCTAACATAAATGCACCAAGTGGTCCGTAAGTTGCTGCTCCTGCAATTGAAGTAATTAAACTTACAATGACAATTCCGAAAACTGCTAAATTCGAAATATCATGAACTTCTTTCAATCCTTCTGGATTTCCTAATTTCATGTACAAGAAAAATGATAATGGAATTAAGATAAAACTACAAATCATTCCTCCTAACATAACTGGTTTACGCCCGATTTTATCACTTAATGCTCCAAACCATTGATAGAAAAATGAACTAAATAATGTAGAACATAAAACAACAATTAAAACTGTTTCGTAAGGTAAATTAACCGCTCTTTGCAAGAAGAAAAGAGTTACGAATAATGTTGTTTGCATAATTGTACTTTGAGCAGCATTTCCTCCAAAAATTGCTTTCAACATCAATTTTACATTTCCTGGCGTTGTAAAAGCATCTTTAATTGGTGTTTTAGATGTTTTTCCTTCTTTTTTTAATTGTTCGAAAATTGGACTTTCATGTAAACGTTGACGAATAAAGTAACTCAAAATCACTAATATTCCACTAAATAAAAATGGAATTCTCCATCCGAAACTTGCAAAAGCTTCTTCTGATAAGAATGATTGTGTTAAGAAAACAACTGTTAAACATAATAATAATCCAATTGGAACAGTTGCTTGAATAAATCCTGTATAAAATCCTCGCTTTTCTGCTGGCGCATGTTCTGCTACATAAATTACCGCACCTGCATATTCTCCACTAATTGCAAGTCCTTGCATAATGCGGCAAAACAATAATAAAACAGGAGCAAACCAACCTACACTATCAAAAGTTGGAATACAACCAATCAAGAATGTTGCTGCTCCCATCATAATTAAAGAAACTAAGAATGAATATTTTCTACCAATACGATCCCCAATACTTCCAAAAATTAATGATCCAATCGGACGGAACATAAATGATGAAACCACTACGGCAAGTGTTTCTAAGAAATGTGACGAACCATCGTTAGGAAATAATTGTGTTGATAATACACTAGCTAAGATGATTGCCAAGAACATATCGTACCATTCGATTAAGGTTCCGACAGATGATGCTAAAATAATTTGGAATATATTATCCTTCTTCGCTACTGTTTGCGAAGTATCTAAAGTATTTGTACTCATGTTTTTTGTGTGATATTAGAAGTTAAATAATGTTGTAAGTTGAAATCTATTGTTATTTGCTAAATATTTGTTTTCGGTTCCCGTACCTTTTATCGTCGCATCTGCCCATTGTGCTGTACTACGATCATATTCGAATCTAAATTTTAAGGCTTTGCTTAAGGTAAGATCTAAACGAGGAACTACTTTGTACAAATAATTTACAGTACGTGTACCTGGAGTTGCCGAAATTGCGCCCCAATTTGTCGTTACACCATAAGATGTTGATGCAATTGCTCCTTCTACTGGATTTTTCACACCATTATTTCTAACATAACCTGCAAACAATCCGAACGAAAATTTTCCTGTTGAGTTTTGTTGCAAATCAATCCACATACTATGTGTATTCATCGGTTTGTATGTTTCAACAGCTGTCGGACTTGTTTGATAGCCTACAATTCCACCTAGTTGTACAAAAGATGACGCATCTTGCATCAAATATCCAGCAACAGTAACTTGTAAAGGTTTTGTATTTAACTTTGAATAAGCCATAAATGAAACATTTTCAACTCGTTCATTAGACTTAACAGGAGGATTTCCTGAAGATAATTTTGGTTTCAAGTTTTCATATTGTGCACCAATTCCGGCAGTAAAAACTTGTGATTTATATTGAAATTGAAGATGAGCCGCTGGCATTCCACTATTTCGGAAAGGCTCTGTATTTGGAGTAAAATCTCTTTGAGAATGTAAAGCAGCAATAACTTTAAATTTGTCAGTAAATTTATGCGTTAAACGAACTTGAGGATTACGATTTAAAGCATAAACAGGCGCACCAGTTCCATAATTTGCAACATTTGGTAAAGCTTCTAACACAACGAAAGGATGCCAATATTGTCCAATCCCTAATTGCGTTTTCTCCCAATCCAACATCACATATGCGTGACGCAAACGAAACTCGTTGATTCCTCCTTCTGTTGCTCCAAAAAATTCTCCCTCTAAAATACCAGAAGTTTTAGCCCCAAGTAATTCTGGACCTTTCAAATTAACGCCAGCTCTCGAAACAATTGACAACATGTGAAATTTAGAAGCTGCATTGATATCAGCACCGTTTACATCCGATAAACGATCTTTTGGATAAAGCGGCACTAAAGCCTCTCCTGCTCCAATCATTTGACGAGTATCCATAAAAATATCATTCCTGATAAATCCATAAAACTGCACATCAACTTTGTCTTTGTTTTCTTTTGGTTGTATTAATTCTACTTTTTCTACAACCACACTATCTGTCGTTTTCTGTTGAGCAGAGACATAGCTATAGCTGCAAAATATAGCTAGACAAGCCAATTTTGTTAAATTTTTACTCATTTTTTTTGTGATAATTTGAACGACTAAAATAATCAAAAGAAAAAAACTAACAAATGTTCGTTAATCATTTTTTAATAAATTTTTAAAGCTTTATTAAATTCATCAAAATTTTAAATAATTTTTGAGAAATAGATATTTTGAAATAAGTTTTGGAAAGAAATTTTGAGAATTTGACATTTTAATTAGTGTACGAAATACACTTAACTTGAATTCTTCGAGGAGTATTTTTCAAAAAAAATCGAGAGAAGAATAATTGTTTCAACAAATGAGGAGAAAGTTAGACTTCTCTCGTAGTTTTAGTTTTAAAAATGTATGCAAATTTATCGATTACAGAATTTTCTTCAGCATAATCAATAATAAGCTTATGTTAAATCATAAAAAAAAGAAGTTTTCTTAATTCTATTTACCATCCTCTACACTATTTTTAAAATTTATGTATAATTATTCAGTCAATATTATTAAATAAATTATATTTTTATCAAATTCGGATTACATACTTCAAATAAAATTCAATCTTTACTAATTTTTTAAGATTTTTTTTAGAAAAAACTTAAATGTTGGGGCTATTTTTGCTTTGCAAATTACAGCTATGCAAACAAACATTGAAATACACTCATTAACTCATGTTGATTTGGAAGAATTATCAGCCTTATATAATCTTTCTTATCAAAATTATTACGTTTCTATCAACCTTTCGACTGAACAATTTCAGGGAAAATTAAAAATGGAAGATATCAATCTTGATTATTCTGTAGGTGCTAGTATTGATGGAAAATTAGTTGGCTTTTTACTTTATGGAATTAGAAATTATAATGATGTAAAAACAGCTTATATTGGTGGCACAGGCGTTTGTCCTGAACATCGCGGAAAAAAAATAACACAACAAATGTTAGATTTTAGTTTTCCCAAATTGAAAGAACAACAAGTGAAAAACATATTTTTAGAGGTAAATACTAAAAATGATTTTGCAATTAACGCTTACGAAGCTTGTGGTTTTGAAAAAACAAGAACTTTAAATAGTTACAAAGGAATTCCTATTTTGGTCGTAAATCCATTACATGAAATTGTAGAATTTAGTGATTTAGATTTGATTACAAGTGAAAACTTTTGGGACATAAAACCTACTTGGAAAAATGATATTCAAAGTGTAAAAAATATCCTCGAAGATTGTCAAATAAATGGAATTTATGAAGATGGAATTTTAGTTGCTTACAAAATTATCAACAAAAATAATACACGTATTTATCAATTTGGTGTTCATCACGATTATAGAAATCGTTATTTAGCTTCAATTCTTTTCAGCGATTTGAAGAACAAAGAAATTAAAATGATTAATGTTGACGAAAGAGAAATCTCTACAAATGATTTTATTCAATCGATGGGATTAGAATTGTACGACAAACAATACGAAATGAAAAAAGAATTATAAATCAAAAGCCTCTGTTTTAGAGGCTTTTTTTCATTTTATTATTTACTTCAACTCGAAGAAATCTCGTTTTCCTATTTTAATTTTAGTTTCTGTTTTTAATTCAAAATCATCAAAAGCATCCATTTTTTTTTCTCCATTAATTTGTACAGCGCCGCTTTCTATCAAACGTCTAATCGCATTTCTCGACAAATCTTTCTTTAATTGATGACAAACATCTAACAATGTAATTTTATCATTTTCAAAGTTTAAAGAACTAATTTTAATTGATTCAAAAACTCTATTTTCATCATTTCTTTTCTGAAATTGATTATTAAAAAATTCCTCTGATTTCTCAGCTTCTTTATCAGAGTGATATTGAGTAATAATATTTTTTGCAACTAATTTCTTAATTAACATTGGATTATCTGTTTTTAATCGTTCATTCAGATTTGTTTTTTCTTCAATAGAAAAATCAGTTGCTAACGCAATGTATTCTTCTAATAAATCATCTGGAATAGACATCGTTTTCCCAAACATTTCATTAGGCTCATCCGTCAAACCAATAATATTATTCAGTGATTTACTCATCTTTTCTTTTCCATCTGTTCCTCTCAAAAGTGGCATACACATCACAATCTGAGCAGCTTCTCCATTCGTTTCTTGCAATTGGCGTCCCATTGTACAATTAAATAATTGATCAGTTCCTCCCATTTCAATATCTGCATTTATTTGAACAGAATCATAAGCTTGTAAAATTGGATAAACCAATTCGTGCATTGCAATCGGCGTATTTTCTGTGAAACGTTTATTAAAATCATTTCGATGCATTAATTGTGCAACAGTAACTTTTGACAACAACTGAATAACATCTGAAAAAGGCAAATGATCTAACCAATCCGAATTAAATACAATTTCAGCTTTATTCACATCAATAATTTTTGACAATTGATTGATATAAGTTTCTGCATTTTTCTGTACTTGATCTACATTCAGCGGTTGACGACTTTTGTTTTTTCCTGTCGGATCACCAATTTGAGCTGTAAAACTACCAACCAAAATGACAATTTGATGTCCTAAATCTTGGAATTCTTTCAATTTCTTCAATACAACGGCATGACCAAGATGCAAATCGGGTGCGGTAGGATCAAAACCTAATTTGATTCGCAATGATCGGTTTTCTTTTTCAGCTAATTTTAATTTTTCTTCCAATCCATTTTCTGGTAAAAAAATAGCTACATTTTCTTTTAAACTTTTTAGATTTTCCATGATTTTTTTAAATAAAAAAAGCCCGAGCAAAACTGCTCGGGCTTGTAGATTATGATTAAATTTTTGACGTACAAAATTAATACGAAGTATACACATAGTCTACCCGAGCAAATATTGTACGATAATAAGTGCTAAAAAATGGTAAACGTAATATGTGTTGCAAAAACTTCATTTGTAATGCAAAGGTAAGAATAGTTTTGAGAATAGAAATTTTCGTTCAAAAAATTATCTTAATCAATAATTCTATAGAAAAATCCTTTATAAAAGTTTTTCGTAATAACTTTGTGTAAATTATTATAGAATGAGCAATAAAACTGCTAAAACAAATGCAGTCCGAATTTTAGACACAAACAATATTTCATACGAATTACGCGAATATGAAGTTGATGAAGAACATATTGATGCTTTGCATGTTGCAAATTCATTGAGCGTAAATCCAGAAGGAATTTATAAAACTTTGGTTTTGAAAGGAAATGTAGAACCATTTTTAGTTGCCGTAATTCCTGCGAACACGCATCTTGATATGAAAAAATTTGCTAAAGTTTCTGGAAATAAAAACTGCGAAATGCTTCCGTTGAAAGATTTACTCAATGTTACAGGTTATATTCGTGGCGGTTGCTCACCTATCGGAATGAAAAAGCAATTTCCTACTTATATAGAAGAACTGGCAATTTTGCAAGATCAGATTTGTATTAGTGCAGGAAAAAGAGGTTTACAAATTATTCTAAATCCCGAAGATTTAAAAAATTTAATTGAGGCTAAATTTGAAGATATTACACAATTTGATTCATAATTTATTTATTATTCAGAATAATTTTTTCTAAAATAGTTGGAAATTTTGCTTCATCTTCAAACGTCAAATCTGGATTCGCATACACAATAATTCCATTTTTATCAATCACATAAGTCGCTCTATTATTGTAACCTAAACGATTATAAGAATTATACAGCAACGAAATTGCATAATTCTCATCATTCAAATACGTAATATTATTTGTTCGCAAAGCTGATTTCCATAATTCTAACAACGGATTTGTAGAACTAGAAACTGCGTAACTTTTTACATTCTGCAACAATGGATTATGATCGATTAATTGAATTTGAGCAGCACAAGTCATTGCAGCTTTTGTATCAATCGAAGTAAAATCAGGCAAAATTTGTCCACTAAACGCCGCAGGATAAAACGTTAAAACTTTAAAAGTCGATTTATCATCCAAAAATTTCTCTGTTGAATTAGTCTTATAATTTGGGCCATTCAACATAAAATCTGGTGCTTTATCGCCTACTTTTAAGGTGTTATTATCTGTGATATTTACTTCTATGTTATCTATTTTAGACGTTCTTTTAATCAATCTTTCCAAAGGTTTTAGATGTTCGCCTTGCGCACGATAATCATTATCTCGCATCAAAATTTTATTGTTTTGATCCACTAGAAAAAGAATCGAACTTTCTACTAAAACATTGTTAGAATTTGACGTAGGAATTATACTCGATATTGAATTTTGCTTGAAAGGTTTCAAACCAATTTTATTGTAAACTTTTCCAGTTTCATCATAAATCACCTTCGTTCCATCCAACTTATTTTGGTTGGTCGTTTCATTAAAAGCAAACGTTTGTTGCGGTTCTTTACTCCATTTATCATCTTCATTTACAATATAAATCACATCAATTTTTGGAGAATTTTGAGACGAAAATGCCAAATTCTTTACAAAATAATAATTCAGCGAAGTTGTCATCATGCTCGCATACGGATTCGTTTTGTATAAACTTGGCGTAAATACAATAATTTTCAAGTTTGAAGATTGATTGATACTTTCAATTTTATTAATCGGAAACTGAGCACCAACATTCAAATTTTGAGCTTTTGTAAAACAAAAACCGCATATAATTAACACTATCGAATAGATTCGTAACATAAAATGTTTATTTTAAATAAACTAATATATAAAAACTACCACAAGATAACTAAAATTCTACTTTCTCAAAAAAACTATTCATTAAATTCTCATTAGAATTGACGATTAACTTTTGAAATTATCGAGTCTTTTTCGCAGTAAATCAGTTATCTTTGCGTTGATTTTAATTTAAAAATTACACAAATGGAATTCAATGTTAGCAATGCTTTGAAACAATTAAATAATAATTATTCAGAAGATAAAGCGTCAGAAATTATCGAAAACTTATTGTATAATTCGACTGATTTTTCTGATGAAGACCATGAAATAATCAATCAATTGGGAGATAAATTTCTACGAATTGCTGCACAAATTTTTGTGGAAGATTTGGCGTATGATTTCAATACTTTGGTGAATTATTGGGAAGCTTTTATTGGACAATTAACAGAAGAGCAATCTCAAAACTTATTGAATTTCGCGATCGAACAGACGGATACAGAATTTGTAGAGGATTTTATTATTGGATACCGAAAATTTTATTCAAATCCGAAAGAAAGTATTACGTTTTTCAATAAACTGAATGAAGACGAATTTTACGAAATTAAATTCTTCAAAGCACGTTGTTACGAGGTTTTAGGAGAAAATGAAAAAGCTGTGGAAGCTTATAATAATTACTTAAATTCTGCACATTTCAAAAAAGAAGAAAATGCTGAACAAGCTGCTGTAAACGAGTTTTATATCAGTCATAGCATTGCGCCTTTGTTGGTGAGCATGAAAAAATATGATGAAGCCAAAGTTTATTTTGATCGTGTTTTAGGTAATATCGAATTTGAAGATTATTTAGCTAATTTTGAAGGTTCTAATCAACAAGAAATCAAAAGTTTCTTGGAGGATTATGTCACAACTTTGGAAGAAACTGACGATAAAAAAACTGCTGAAACAATTTCAAAAAAAATAATGCAATATTTTTCTTAGAATTACAACATTCGAAAATATAGTATTGATTTTTTATAGAATACTCATAAATAGGTAGATTTAATATTTTATTAACATTAATATAAATCCTATCTATCTGAGTATAAAAAAATAAATATTAATTTATTTATCAAATTAAGAAATTCACCTACCTTTGTACTATAAATAATTTATTCATAGTTGTTAAGGATAATGAAGTTGATTTTCTGAAGAAGAATATCCTTAATCAAATAGAGTTTTTTTTATAGTATTTTTAGGTTGGTTAGTGGTTCAATGCAAGTTGAACCATTTTTTATTTCTTATAACCATAAGCGCAATGTCTGCAACCATTTTTGCAACATTTTCCTTTCTGATAATGGAAAAATTCTGTAAAAACCCAATACCCGTTTTCGATATAATAATGTATATGAGGAACAAATTCCGAAGGCATTGTTGGATGTGGATATTGTTGATCTAGTTCTACAAAATAATTCAGTTTTTCTATACAAGAATTGCACAAACATTTGTAATTCGTCTTCTTTAAAAACTCTTTTATTTCGTCTTTTATAACAATTGTAGTACAAGCACAATTCGCAATGTCATCTACCTTACACTCCATTGTTTCGTTACAACGCGAACAATTTTCGATCATTTTTTCGGATTATTTATTTGATTTTTGAAAATACGAAAAATTCATAAACTTATCTTAAATCATCTCATTGAAATTCTCTATAACCATCATAAATAAATAGTTATAAATTAATTCTATCTAGACATAAAAGAAATCATTTAAGAATAATTGATTTAAAGTCAAAACTTTAAGAAATTTGTAAAAGAATAAAAGATAGACATTATCATTATTCAATTAGTGTTTTTATAGTAGTTTTGATTGGTTAAAATCCTCGGAATAATTTTCCGAGGATTTTTATTTTTTTAATCTATCAATCAGTAAACCAATCACAAAACCGATAATCGATGGAGCAATCCAACCTAAATCGTATTCGAAAAATGGAATTTTGTTCAGATTTTCTATTGTCGATTCATCTAACTTTCCTAATAATTTTAATAATCCTAAAATTGCAATGATTGTAGACGCAATTAATGCAAAAATATAAGGTGTTTTACTTTTAATTGTTTTTCCAAACAACACTATATAAATAACTAACGTGATTGTAATTGGATATACGAAAGCCAAAGGTGGATATGCAAAATTAATAATTTCGTCTACACCTTTTATCGATAAACCAAACGAAATTATTGTACATAAAACCACTAAAACAGTGTAGCTTACTTTCCCGTTTGTTAAACGTCCGAAAAATGTACCTACCGCTGATGTTAATGCGATTGAAGTGGTAAGACAAGCAAACGCCATACATAGAGCAATTGCAATTAAACCATATTGCCCTAATGTATTTCGAGAAATTTCTATTAATAATTCGGCACGAGAAATTTCTGGATTTGTGATTCCAGAAGTAGCTCCCAAATAAATCAATCCACCATAAACAAATAACAAACAAGTCGTAGACAATAATCCTGATATGATTACAATTTGAGATTTACTTTTGGTATCTGTATATCCTTTATCTCGTGCAGCTGAAATAATAATTCCTGCAAATATAACAGAAGCTAAAACATCTAATGTTTGATAACCTTCTATAAAACCTTTCGAAAAAGATTGCATCATCGTTAAATCTGAAGGCAAAAAGTCAGCAGTTGGATGTATAATTCCGATTATAATTAACAATGCCAATAAAATCAACAAAACTGGAGTTAAATAATTCCCGATAACATCTACAACCTTTGATGGACGAATCGCTAAACCTAATGTTATAACGAAAAAAATTAATGATCCCCATATTGGATCTAATGTTGGAAAAAATGGCTTTAATCCCACTTCGAATGTTGTTGCCGCAGTACGTGGAATCGCAATTAACGGTCCAATACAAATCATAATAATTGTACCTAAAATAGCCGCCAAATGTTTGTTTACACGATGCCCTAAATCATTAAAATTATCACCCGAAAAAACAACAGATAAAATTCCAGTAAATGGCAATAAAATTCCAGTTAATCCAAATGCAATCATTGCTACAAAATAATGAGAGCCTACTTCCAATCCAATTAATGGAGGTAATAGAAGATTTCCTGCTCCAAAAAACATTGCAAACAACGCAAATCCAAGCGTTAAAATATTGGATAACTTTTTACTTTTCATATATTTAATAATTCTAACTGTTCTAAAAAAATGGTTTGCAAATTACTACAATTGCATTTTGAAGCCCTAAACTTAGTAGAATTATTCGATAAACACACTGCTTATTTACAAATTTGACAGTTTTGAATAATAATTTTTATATTTATTAAAATTTAAACTTCATAAATTATGAATGTTTTAATCATCGATATCATCAAATCTCAACTCATTTGAAATTTTATCTAAAGAGGCAATTCGTCTTTGTAAAATAGATTGATTGAAATATAAACAATCGCTAAAACATAAAAAATAATAGAATAATTAGCTGTTTTCTTATTAAAATATTTTTTTACAACACCATAAATAATGTAACCTATAATAATCAAAAATACAATGTTCGTTACTAAAATAAATAAGATGATAATTCCGAAGTAAACATTCATAATAGAAAATTATTAAGCTTTTAATTTTAAAATTTTTGCGATAATATTTATGAGATAAATATTAAACATCATAAAACAGATTGATATTGAAGGATATCCGAAAACGGCGAAAAGTATTATAATCAAACTAAAAAATAGCATTAAAACAACCGCTAAAAAAATCGAAAAATAATTTAGATAACTAAAACCTATCGTTTCTTCATCATCAAAATTAGTGTAGAATATTGCAGCAAAAAAATTGACTATAACTAAAAGAAACAATAAATAACCTAAAAACGGCAAATAAAAACTTAAATCATGAAATCCACGAATAATTGTTTCATCCAAAACAAAAGCCGCTGAAATACAAAGCCATGTAATGTTAGTCCAAGCAAATATTTGTCCAGAATTGGAGAAAATTTTTCCTAAAAACAACTCCGAAATCTTATCAATTTTCAAATAAAATGACATTGCAAATAAGCAAATCACAAGCTCTAAAATAAAAATAGAAAAGCTGAAAATTGTATCATTATTTTTAACCACAATATCCGTAAAGGAAATTGCCATCAGTACAAGACCGATGACAAAAATCCCTAAAAATAAGTGTGCAAATGTTATTTTGTTTTGTTCCATTCGATGTTTTTTGAATAGTACATTAAGATTGCAACAATGATAAACAACCCTATACTTCCTACTAATAACGCGTGTTCTTTGAGTTGTAAAACACTGTAAATAAATGTGTATAATAAGATTAACATTAATGTAATTTTGAATGCTAAACCAAATGATTTTAGGAGAGAATTAACGAAAAATGTTATCAATAAAATGGTTGCACCAGATGAAATAAAGTAAGCAATATCAAATCCTAAATATTCTGACAACGATAACAATAATACAAAATTGACACAGATTGCAAATCCAACTAAGGCATATTGTACCAAATGAATATTAAAATTATTTCGACTTTCTATAAAGAAAAACGCTACAAACGTTAATCCAATGAACAAAATTGCATATTTTGTCGAACGATATGTTTTGTCATAATGATCATTCATTTGTAAAAAATTAACGCCAAAACTATAATCAGAAAAGTTAGAAGCGTCCTGCCAAATCTGTCCTTGCAAAGGATTTTGTTGATAAATAGACCATTTTACATTGGTTTTTCCATTCTTTGTTTCGGGATCAGAATTAGGTAAAAAATTTCCATCATATTTCAAATCTTTCCAATTTGTAGTCAAATCAACTTTTGTATTAATCGCCGATGGAATGATATTTAACATTTGCGAACCTTTCATTACCAAGTTAATCGAAACTTGATTAAAATCGAATGTAGAAGGATCAATTTTTTGAGACATCATTTGCACAGGCATCACCTTTTTAATGGCACTCGCTTGTTCCGAATATTCTCCATTTTCTGCTCTAACTTCTGGTTGAATATCAATTGTAGAAGTCGAATTATCCATATTCAACGGAAAATTTTTGCCGTTAGATTGTACAATCACTTTGTTCTCATATCCTTTAGAATCAGAGATTCCGAAAACAATTTTAGTCGAAACTATATTTTCTGCACTTACCTCCATTTCTGCAAGCATATCGCTATAATTCTTAAATTTCGAATTGATATTTAGCTTAGAATTGTAAACAACAGCTTCATAAATACTACGACTTTTTAACTGCGTATCTATCGTTCCATCGATATTCAAATCATTTGCAGAAATATACTTTTTCACTTGTTGTTTCACAACTTTTCCTTGCCCGTCATTTACATTTTCCATGTAAATAACCTCGATAAAAGGACCATAAATTGTCTGTTTTCCACTCCACTTATCAGAAATTTCGGTAATTACCTTGTCCTTGTTTCCTTGACGTTCTTCTATTAAATTTAATATGAACGGAATCGGAATTAAAAGTCCTAAAACTAAAAGGCATACCAAAAATCCTTTTATCATTGTTTTGTTTTGTGAATAAACTGATTGATTTTCAGTTTGATATTCATTTTCTAAATCATTGTGTTCCATAAGTTTGAATTTTAATTTTATTTTAAAAAGTACTTTGTTTTTCAAAGTTTAAATGCAAAAAAAATTATTTTATATTCTTTATTAATTTTTCAAGATAGTTCAAATGCTCCTGAAAAGCTTGTTTTCCAAGTGCTGTTATCGAATAAGTTGTATTCGTTTTACGACCTATAAATCCTTTGTGCACAGTAATATAATCGTTTTCTTCTAGGTTTTTTAAGTGTGAAGCCAAGTTACCATCAGTCAAATCCAAAAAGTCTTTCAAATCCTTAAAAGAAATTTCTTCATTCATGATCAAAGCACTCATAATTCCTACACGAATACGATTATCAAAGACTTTGTTTAATTTATTAAGATTAAAATCCATGTTGCAAATTTAAGCTTTGTAATCATATTTTCGCACCATCCAAACTCCAAAAATCAAATGCAAAAGACCGAAACCGATAAACCAAAATAATAAACCATTGAAAATAAAATAGAAAGCCAATAATCCTAAAAATATTTCACACATTGCCAAATATTTTATCTCAACAATCGTATCACGTTCCACCGTATAAAGCGCCAAACCGTAAAATAAAAGCGTTGCTGGAGCTACATAAGCAAAACTAAAATTATTGATAAAGATTAAACTTACTAATCCTCCAACGATTAAAACAAAAAGAAATTTACGCAATATTCGTTTTGTAACTGGATTTATAAATTTAACGCCGTCTTTTGCCGATTTTTTAGTCATAAAAAAGAAACCTCCAATACAAGCAATTATTAAAGTTACAATTCCTAAAATGAATAATTTAATCTCTAAATTTTTCAATAAAATAGGCGTCAATGTTCCTCTGTAATTTACTTGAAGCGCATCTTGTAAAATCAAAACATAAGCGATAAAAGCAGAAATCATTCCCACTACTCCAACCCAAACACCGCTCCATCCACTAATGCTTGTGAATTTTGAGGTGCGTTGCATCATCGATTTGATTTCGTTTAAACTTTCTACAGGATTATTTGTGCTCATATCAAAAGTACTTTGTAATTCAAAGTTAATATAAAAAATGATTCTACAAAATATTTTTTCAAAAAAAAATCCAATTTCTAAATGAAATTGGATTTTAAAATATAATGAATCAAATTATTCTTAAGGATTTGTAGACCACAAAGATGCTGATGCCAACATTGCACGTTTATCTAGTTTTAATAAATCGACAATTAATTGAGCAAAATCCTCTGGTTGTAACACTTTTTCTGGATCTCCGTCTGTGATTTTCAATACATCTTTTGACATTTCAGATGCAATTGTACTTGGAGTTAAGGTCGTAACTCGAATGTTTTTCTTTCTTAATTCGAACATCAACGATTCTGATAAACCTATCAATCCCGCTTTTGATGCTGAATAAGCAGAAGTAACTGCGTTTCCTTTTAATCCAGCCGTAGACGAAACATTAATAATATCACCGCTTCCTAATTCTACCATCGAAGGAATTACAGCTTTAGAAACATAATATGGTCCGAATAAATTTGTTCTTACAATCTCTTCCCAATCATTTTCTGGCATTTCCAAAAAACTTCCGAAAGCCGCTATACCAGCATTATTAATCAAAATATCAAACGCTCCAAAACTCTCAATTAAACGCTCAAGTTGCATTTTCACTTCAACTTTTTCGGCTACATTAAAAATGGAATAATCCGCTTTTACACCAAAACTTTTAATCTCTTCTACAGTTTCTTCTAATGTTTTTGTATTTCGTCCTGTCACAGCTACATTAACACCTTCTTTAGCCAATGCCAAAGCAACAGCTTTTCCTAAACCTCTACTACCTCCTGTGACTAATGCATTTTTTCCTTTTAAATCTTGCATAATTATTTTATAATTAGAATTTTACAATTTATTTTTTGAAGATTTTTTATAATTTTGAAGTACAAAGATAAACAACATAGATTTCTAGTGAAAATATTTTTTATCTACTTAATTATAAGTATTTTTATTCCTTAATTACACACTGAATGGATAAATATTTATTTTTTACTCTACTCCTTATCAACGTCCTCTCTTTTTTTTTATTCAAAATAGATAAAAAAAATTCAATTATTGGTAAAAGGCGTATTTCCGAGTTAGCACTTTGTTTTGTGACTTTGATTGGCGGGACAATAGGTTCTCTTATGTCAATGCAGATTTATCGTCATAAAACAAGAAAAAAGTCTTTTATTTTTAAAATAGTAATGATTATAGCAATACAATGTAGTATATTAATTTTTTTAGTTGATCGAATTTAATTGTTCTAAAATTTAAACCTACGAGCATCTTTTTTCTCAGCTTGTTGTTTCTTTTGATTCAATCTTTTTTGTTGAGAAGCTTTCGTAGGTTTAGTCTTTTTTCTAAACTTTGGAATAATCAATGCTTTTTCGACCAATTCTAACATTTTCTTTGTTGCAGATTCTCTATTGTCCAATTGAGAACGAGATTCTTGTGAATTGATTTGTAGAAATCCTTCTGAATTAATCTTATTTTTTAGCTTTTCTGTAATTAATGCTTTTTCTTCCTCCGAAAAAAACAGAGAAGATTCAATATTCCATTTTGCTAAAACCATTGTTTCAACTTTGTTTACATTTTGTCCTCCAGCTCCACTACTTCGTGCTGTTTTATATGTTATTTCAGAAGAAAAGTCTTTCATCACTTATTATTTTTATTGAATAAAATATGAGAAATCAAACAAATTAAAGTAAAAAATACGCCAACAGCAACCACTCCATTCCACTGAAATTTATCCCATGCATTTGCAGCAATAAATGTTCCTAAAGATCCACCAATAAAATAGCTCGTCATATAAACCGTATTCACTCGATTTCCTGCTTTAGCATCTAATCCAAAAATAATGGTTTGATTGGAAACGTGCATCGCTTGCAAACCTAAATCGATTAAAATTACGCCTACAATTAATCCCCAATATGTATAACCAAATTCATAGAAAAATCCCCAAGAAATTAACATAATGATGATGGAGTAAAGGATAATTTTTGAGGTCGACAAAACTTTTGAAACTCTACCAACTAACGCTGCTGCCAATGCTCCTACTGCACCAATTAATCCAAATGCTCCAGCGACATCGCTTCCAACAAAAAAAGGTGCTTCTTCTAAGTGAAAAACCAATGTTGTCCAAAATGCACTAAATGCTGCAAAACCTGTAGCTCCGCGAAAAGAAGCTAATCTTAATTGTGGTTGAGTCTTTACTAAATCTACAATCGATTTCATCAAATTACCATAAGTTCCTTTGAAATTTGGCTGTATTTCTGGTAAAAATATATAGATGAATATCCATAGTACAAACATTAAAATTGCACCTATCAAATAAACTTCTCTCCATCCTAAATATTCGCCAATAAAGCCACTAAAAACGCGAGAAAGTAGAATACCAACAAGCAAACCACTCATAACCATTCCGACAGCTTGTGCTTTTTTTTGAGGTTCTGCTAATTCAGATGCCATTGGCACAAAAACTTGCGGAATAACTGAGGTGAAACCGATTAGAAAACTTAATGAAAAAAGCCAACTTACGGATGGTGCGAAATACATTCCCAAAAGAGCTGCAATTATAAAAACAAAATCGATTAAAATCATTCGTTTTCGTTTCAATAAATCTCCTAAAGGAATAATAAATAACAATCCACACGCATAACCTATTTGTGTTAGCATTGCAATATTAGATACTTTACTTTCGGAAACATTAAAGTCTTTTGCAATTAATGACAATAAGGGCTGATTGTAATAATTATTCGCCACAACCAAACCACTTCCAATAATCATTATCCATAAAATGATTGGAGTTAATCTGGGTTTCATTTGTAAATTTTCCATTCTAATATTCGCTTGCTTCGGTCAAAAGTTTCACATCATCATGAGATAATTGTACATTTACTGCTTCTACAAAAGCATCAAGATGTTGTTCCTTAGTTGCACTCGCAATAGGAGCTACAACTGTTTTCTGATCCATTAACCAAGCCAAAGCAACTGCCGAATAAGAAATATTATATCGTGTAGAAATAGTTTGTAAAGCGTCCAAAATTTTAAATCCTCTTTCGTTCAAATATTTTTTGATTCCTTGCCCGCGCAAACTTTGTTGTAAATCTTCTTCAGTTTTATATTTACCTGATAAAAAACCACTCGCTAAACTGTAATAAGGAATAACAGCTAAATTATATTTCTCTGCAACAGGCTGCAAAAATTCTTCAAAATGCTGACGATCATACAAATTATATTCAGGTTGTAAAGTTTTGTATTGCGGTAAATTGTAAAGTTCTGATTTATCCAACGATTCAATCAATCGTTCTGAAGAAAAATTAGACGCACCAATATATCTCACTTTCCCTTCTTTTATCAATTGATTATAAGCCGATAAAGTTTCTTCAACAGGTGTATTTATATCATCATAATGTGTTTGATACAAGTCGATATAATCTGTTTGTAAACGGATAAGTGATTCTTCTACTTCTTTTAAGATATGAGCTTTTGTAGTATTTGGCTTATCTTGAATCATATTTCGTCCACCAACTTTCGTTGCCAAAACGATTTGATCTCTCACTCCTCTCGATTTTAACCAATTTCCAATAATTCTCTCAGATTCTGTTCCGACATTGCCTTCAATCCAATACGAATAGTTATTTGCAGTGTCTATCGCATTAAATCCTCTATCCAAAAATCCATCTAAAATTCGAAAAGATTCTTCTTCATTCAATGTCCAACCAAAAACATTTCCTCCGAAAAAAATTGGTTTTATCTCTAAATCTGTATTTCCTAATTGTACATTTTTCATGGGTATAAAGATAAAAAAAAGCTACTTTGCAGTAGCTTCTTGTTGTAAAATTTTTTGACTCACACGTCGAAAAATGTAACTTTTAAGATACTTTATGGTGTCTTCATAGGTTTAGAAAACAAAGCATCAAAGTTTAATACTTAGTTTGAAATCGATACTGCAAATATATATACTGAATAATATCTATCATTAAAATAGAGTTTAGATTTCGTTAATTCACGTTTCAGCAAGGTGAATTGTAAATTTATTCAGGTGAAATTTTAATCAACTTTCAAAATCATTCGAACTTTTGTTCCTTTTTCATGAAAATCTATAAAAATATTTTCTTCAATATTATGATTAAGCAATCGTAAACGCTCATTAATTATTTTAAGTGCTTTCGAATCGTGAGTTTTATTTTGCGTAATTTGTGTTGTATTTCCCTTTCCATTATCTTCAATAATTATTTCTAAATAATCACTTTTTAATCTAATAATCAATTTGATAATCGGTTGTAAATGATTTTGATCAAATGCGTGAACAAAAGAATTTTCGATAATTGGCTGAATCAACATTGGCGGAATTTTGATACGATAAATATCCAATTGGCTATCAATTTGAACATCAAATTCTATTTTATTTTTCCATCTAAAATTCTCAACTTCAACATATAATTTCAAGAAATCAATTTCGTCTTTCAAACTAATTTCATCTTTTGTTGAAAGATTTAACATCTGACGAATCAAGTGAGAAAAACGTCCCAACGAATTTAACGCATTATCAATATCATTATCCAAAATATAAAACTGAATAGAATTCAACACATTGAAAATAAAATGCGGATTCATTTGCGATTGTAAGGCTGTTAACTTCGTTTCGGTTAATTGTCGCTCTAATTGCAAACGTTGATTTTCTTGTGTATTTTTCTCATTTAATTGACTAATTTTTAATTGATTAAATTTATTTAACGTCTTGATTTTATTTGTATTATAACGATAAATAATTAATCCTAAAGTTAAGACTGACAACAAAATAAAATAAATGTTCAAGTAAAAAGGTTCGTCAACATTCAACGAAACCAAATCAATAATTTGTTTTTGTCCGTTGCTTGTATCTGTTATTTCTAATTGAATACGATATTTACCATATGGTATATTCCGCAAATAAATAGATGGGTTATAAAAATACTCGTTCCACTTTTCATCAGGATTTACACGATATCTGTACTTATAACTTTGAGCGAAATTTGCATCAACCACAGCAAAATTTAGTGTAATATTGTTCTCATTATTTTTTAAATTCAAATCTTTATCAATCAAATCAAACCACATAAATTTATCTATCCCAAAAGATTCATCATTAATTTTAAAACTTGTAATAATAATCTCTTTCGACTGATTTTTTTGCTTTAATAAATTCTCAAGATTTAACTTATAATATCCATTTTCAACACCAATTGTAGCCGTTTTTCCGTCAAAAATAGAAGAATGTATATCCTTATTCACAAAACCTTGTTCATTGCCAATCATATATGTTTTACCATTATTGAAAACGAGTAAATTACGATTGGTTCCGATTAAAATTGAGTTCCCAAAAATGTCAATTGAACTAATATTTTCTCCACCAATTTCACGAATATTAATTACTTTTTTTGTGATTAATTCATCTCCTTTTATCTCTAAAATATAAACTTTCGCAAATTCTGTTGCAACCAACAACTGATTATCTCCAACGCATTTTATCATTTTAATTTTAGATTCTTTAAACTGATTATTTTGCAAATACGAAATAAAATTTTCATTTTCATACTTGAATAATCCATCTAAAGAAGATCCAAAAAATACAGCTTTTTTATTTTGACAAATCGAAACAACATCTTTCGGTACATTGGCTTGTGCAGCAGAATATGAGTGATATTTTAGGTTATTCAAATCATCAAAAACTAAAATTCCACCAAAAGGATTTGTCTGAATAAATTGATTATTAAAATACGTAAATTGACTTGTTCGATTAGGTAAATAATCTTTGAATTCTCCATTAAAATCTAACTCGAAAAGTCCTAAATTAGTTGCTATAATGAATGAATTGTGACGGATAATCATTTTATAAAAACGAAGGTTTTTTTCTTTCAAATCAAAATCTATTTCATAAAAATCTTTATTCGATTGACTTAAAAAATCTTTGAATTTTGACTTATTTCGAAGCATATATTGATAAAAAGCATCTCTCTTTATCTGCTTATTAAATACATTGTTCTCCTGAAAATAAAGACCTTCTGGCGTTAAAAAATATTGTGTATTTTCAACTTTTAGAATTTCAATGACTTTTTTATTATCAATCGTAGAAAAATCTAAAAAATGATTAAAATGAACTTCAAAAAGTCCTTTATCAGCACTTCCTACATAAATTAAATCATCCGTTTTACTACTAAAAACTCGATATGGATAATCCGAAGTGATTTTAAAATTTTCTGTTTGATCTGTTATTTTATTATTCTTTAACTCCGCAACCATACCATTTCCCGCACCCGTTTCGTAACCAGCTAATAAAAGAGAATGACGTTTATCTGAAATGTTGTGATTTCTAAAAACTGGAAAATCATACGTTTTAAAATTCAATTTTTTATTCAAGAAATCGTTTATCGGAATAACATTAAGACCTTTAGACGATGACAAATACAAATCATTATTATACAAAAAACTATAATTAATTCGATTGAAAGGATTGACCAACTTCAACTTATCACGATGAACTTCATAAACACCATGATCGATTGTTGCAACATAAACTTTATTTTGATATTCGAAAAAAGACACCGCTTCGAACACAATATTGTTATTTTTTTCGAAAGAAGGATTGTAAATTTTCTTTGATTTTGTATCAATAATCGAAACGCCTCCTTGCGCAGCAACATATATTAAATCATCTAAATAAAATAAATTTCGAACGCGATCCGAAACCAACCCTTTCGCTGTATTAATTTGTTCAAAACGTTGACCTGTAAATTTCAATATTCCTTGTCCATAACTTCCAAACCAAACATTATGCTGTCTATCTTCTATTATTGTCCAAACATTATTGTATTGTACTTTCTCGAAGCGTTTCATCATTTTGAAATTATCCATGTCTTTCACAAACACGCCAAAACGAGTTCCAACCCATAAAATTTTTCGAGAATCTTTGTAGACACTCAAAATCTCATTGGCAGGCAAACCATTTTCGTACGTGTATTGTTTTGTCAAAACATATTGCGCAGAAAGTTGATGAGAGCAAAGAAATAAAAGAAGTAAAAAAATGAAGTTACGCAACCACATTCGATAAAATTTTATACCCCAAAGAAGTCACAGGCAGATTTGATTCGCCGTCTTTTGGATGACAATTAAGAATCAATAAATTGTTTCGTTTATCAAATTTTTTAGCAAAATTAATATTGACTAAATATGATCTATTAACACGAAAAAAATTGGTTTGATCAATCAAGTTTTCTACCTCTTTCAGCGTTTTAGTTACCATGTACGCCTCTTTTTCGGTAAAAATTGTACAATAACTATCATCCGCTTTGCAGTAAATAATATCTTCAATTTTCAGTACCAAAACCTCTGTTATAGATGGAATAAAAATAATTCCATGTTCATTTTTGAAAACATCTTTCAGATTATCAGTTTCTACCTCATCTTCAAAATCATCTGCAATATTGATAATCTCTTTCGAGGTTTTTGTTTGATTTTGACGTTCTACAAAACGATTCAATAATACTTTAAGGTCAGAAATTGAAATAGGTTTCATCAAATATCCCAAACATCCCCATTGATTTACGGCTTCTAAAATATAGTCTGAATGAGCTGTTGTAAAAATGACATCAAACGTAATATCATCAAAATAATCAAATAATTTAAACCCAAATTCCTCTGGCATCTGAATATCCAAAAAAACTATATCTGGTTGATTTTCCTTAATTTTTTCAACACCTTCTTTTACAGAATTCGCAGTATCAATGGAAACAAAAAAATCTGGCAAAGCATGTTGAATAATTTTCTTTAACCCTTGTTGAGCAAAGTGTTCATCGTCTATAATAAGAGCTTTGTAATGATTCATTTGAGTTTAATTTGTACAAATATAAACTAAAAAAGGATGCTCCGTAGAACATCCTTTGATTATGATTGAAGTAATATTTTTAAACTCTTTTCGATTTTAATTGTAAAAAGATTGCTGCAATTATTGATCCGACCGAAGCCATAATAAAGCCAACCCACAATTGTGAATTAAATCCTAATCCCATTGCAATCGGAATTCCTCCTAAAAATGCACCTAAAGCATTTCCGATATTAAAACTTGCTTGACCAGCCGCTGCGGCTAAAGTTTCAGATCCTTTTCCATTATTAATCAACATCATTTGAATTGGGGAACCAATTGTAAACGCAATTAATCCTGTAATAAACGACATGATATAAGCCATTATTTGTATATGAGAAGTGAAATAAACAATCACTAAACAAACCGCCATCGACGCAAAAGAGATGATTGCAGCTTTATTTGGTGACATGGTATCTGCCAATTTTCCACCTATAAAATTACCGACAAACATTCCTAAACCAATCAAAGTCATAATTATTGGAACTTTTGTTTTAGGTAAATCTGCCACATTTGTCATTAATGGAGAAATGTAACTTATCCACGCAAATAATCCTGAAGTTCCAATAGAAATCATCACAATTAATACCCAAGCTTCCCATTTTTTGAAAAAACTTAATTGTTCTACTAAACTTCCTTTGTTTGTATTTTTAAGATTCGGAACCCAAAGAGAAATCGCTAACATCGTGATTAATCCTAAACTTGCAATAATCCCAAATGTTAATCGCCACGAAAAAACTTGTCCTAATTTTGTTCCTAATGGAACACCGACCAAATTCGCAAACGTTAATCCTGCAAACATAATCGAAATAGCTTGCGCTTCTTTTCCTTTTGTTGCTAATTGTGCTGCCACAACAGATCCTACTCCAAAAAACGCTCCGTGAGGCAAACCAGACATAAAACGAGCAATTAATAAGGTATTGTAACTTGGTGCAATAACAAAAAGTGAGTTAAAAATAGTAAACAATAACATAAAAAAGATCAATACTTTTTTTGGCGAATATTTACTTGTAGCCATAATCAATGTTGGAGCTCCAACCATTACGCCCATTGCGTACATTGATATAAAATTCCCTGCTGTTGGAATTGAAATATTCAAATCTTTTGCAAAATCTTCTAAAACTCCCATCATCGAAAATTCCGTCATTCCGATGGCTAAACCTCCCATTGCTAAGGCAAGTAAACTCTTTTTTACCATTTATTCTTCTATTCTTCGTATAATTCTATCGGCAAACCATCGGGATCTTCAAAAAAAGTGAACTTCTTTTGCGTGTATTCATCCACACGAATTGGCTCTACCGTTACATTCAACTGCGTTAGTTTTTCTACTTCATTTTCTATATTTCCCACAGCAAAAGCAATATGTCTCAATCCAGAAGCTTCTGGTCGAGAAACACGTTTTGGGGGATTAGGAAAAGAAAATAATTCGATGCAGTAATAATTTTGCAAAGCTAAATCTAATTTATAAGAATCACGTTCTTTTCTATAAACTTCTTGCACAATTTCGAAACCTAAAATTTCTGTGTAAAAATGTTTTGATTTTTGATAATCTGAACAAATAATTGCAATATGATGGATTTTTTTTAATGCTAACATGGTTTATGCGTAATGATTATTTTTTGCTCTTTCATATTGTGGCAACCACTTAATATCTTCTTCTAACTCTTTTGCAGCACACAATGCAAAATATGGATCACGTAATAATTCTCTTCCTAAAAATATTAAATCAGCTTCATTATTTTGAAGAATTTCTTCGGCTTGTTTTGGTTCAAAAATTAATCCAACAGCTCCAGTAATTATTTCAACTTGATTTTTAATTTCATTTGCGAATGGGACTTGATAATTTTTTTTGACATCAATTTTTTGATGACTCACTCCACCTCCAGACGAAACATCAATCACTTCTACTCCATTTTGTTTTAATATTTTACACAATTCAATTGTTTCATCTAAATTCCAACCATTTTCTGCCCAATCCGAAGCTGACAAACGAATCCAAAGTGATTGAGTTGTAATATATTTTTGCATTTCTTCAACAATTTCCAACACAAAACGAATTCTATTCTCGAAACTTCCACCATATTCATCTGTTCTATTATTGATTAAAGGCGAAAGAAATTGATGAACCAAATAACCATGCGCACCATGAATTTCTAAAATTTCAAAACCAGCTTTTATAGCACGATCCGTTGCTTTTCCCCATTCTTTTACAACATCTTTAATTTCAGAAATTGTTAATTGATGTGGAATTTCATCCGATTCATTAAAAGGTAAATTAGAACTCGAAACTGTTTTCCAGCCATTTTTTTCGTCAGATTTTATTTGATTGTGTCCCAACCAAGGTTTTTCTGTACTTGCTTTTCTTCCTGCATGCGCTAACTGAATCCCAGGAACGCAATTGTATTTTTTGATTTCGGAAGTTAATTTTTGATACGCTTCGATATGTTCATCTTTCCAAATTCCTAAATCACCATACGAAATTCGACCTTCTGCAACAACTGCTGTTGCTTCTTGTATAATTGCCGAAACATTGCCCACAGCACGCGAAACATAATGCTGAAAATGCCAATCATTTGGAAAACCATCTTCCGAAGAATATTGGCACATTGGCGACATAATAATTCTATTTTTTAATGAAATAGATTCATTTATATTGATTGATTCAAATAATTTGCTCATTACTTGTTTTTTTTGACTTGATTAATTTGGAATAAAATTCGTGAATTTGATTGATTTCTTAAAATGATTCAGCTTAAAAATTGTTTAAATTTTAATCTTTCATAAAAATTAAAAAAGCTTGAAAACACGTAAAATCACAAATAATTTTAACAATTTATTTAAAACTGACAAAAAACATGAATTTAAAAAAATCTAATAATCAATCCGATATCATAGTAAATATCTAAGGTTCAGAATAATTTTTAATAAATCTTTCATTGTTTCTTAGTTTGTTCGTAATTTTACAAAAAAGTGAATTTTGGAAAAGAAAAAGATTGTCATTTTAGGTGCTGGATTTGCCGGACTTAAATTAGCCCGTAAATTAAATAATAACCCACACTTTTCTGTTACACTTATTGACCGTTATAACTATCATCAATTTCAACCTCTTTTTTATCAGGTTGCTACAGCAGGAATTAACGCTAGTGATATTTCATTTCCAATACGAAAAGTATTTCAAGGAAGTAAAAATGTCAGCGTACGATTAGCTGAAGTAACAGCAATAAAAAAAGAAGCTAATATTGTTGAAACCACAATCGGAGATTTTTCTTACGATTATTTGGTTATTGCCATGGGATGTACCACAAATTTCTTTGGTAATAAACAAATTGAGGAATTATCATTCCCAATGAAATCCACAAACGAAGCTTTAACGCTAAAAAACAGATTGTTAACAAATTTTGAAAGTGCTTATTCTGCTGAGTCAGAAGAAGAATTAGAAGAAATTTTAAACATTGTTGTTGTTGGTGGAGGACCAACTGGAGTAGAACTTTCTGGTGCAATTGCACACATGAAAAAACACATTCTACCAAAAGATTATCCAGATTTAGATTTCTCTAAATTGAATATTTATTTGATTGAAGGAAGTCCTAATTTATTAGGACCTATGTCTGATTTAGCTCATAAAAAGTCTCACGAATATTTGACAAATATGGGAGTGCATATTTGGACAGAAGGACGAGTTACAGATTATGATGGAAAAACTATTTCCTTAGCTGACGGACGCACAATCAAAACAAAAAATTTAATTTGGTCTGCTGGTGTTACAGGAAACATTCCTGAAGGAGCTGTTTCTCAGGAAGAGTTACAAAGAGGTAACCGTTTTAAGGTAGATCGTACAAGTAAAATTATTGGAACTGATAACATATATGCTATTGGTGATATTTCTTGTATGGAAACACCTAAATACCCTCATGGACATCCTCAATTAGCACGCGTTGCTGGGGATCAAGCTATGAATTTAGCCAAAAATTTCAATAAAATTGGACAAGGTTTATCGGAAGATAAATTAGCTTTATTTGAATATCAAGATCCAGGCTCTATGGCTACAATAGGAAAACATAAAGCTGTTGTTGACTTACCTAAATTCTCTTTCTCTGGGCGTTTAGCATGGTTTACATGGATGTTCTTACACTTAATGTTAATCTTGACCGTTCGCAACAAACTGGCAATTTTCTTCAATTGGGCTCAAAATTATTTTACAAATGATTCATCATTACGTATTATTGTTCGTCCAACGAAAAAAGATTTTAGATTTAATTTGAAAGGTTATCGCCGTTTTCCAAAAAATCGTGATAAAGAAATAGAAGCTTAATCAAAAAAGTATATCAATAAAAAACTCCGCTAAAAATTTAGCGGAGTTTTTTGTATTTATAAATTGAAATTTTATTTTCTTGCAGAAGGTGTTCTCACTCCTGTTTTTACTCTTTCTGTTGATGCAGATTTTGCACTTACAGCATCTTTTGCAGATTTGCTGTATAATTGGATAAAATCAAATAATCCATCAAAATCACCAGTTAATGTTTTACCATTCGAAACTCTTAACGCAAAGTTTGTAGACAATAAACTTCTGTTATAAGGGTCAAAATAATTTTTTAAGTTAATTGAACCAGAAGAAAAATCTGTGTCTAACAAAGCAAACGTCCCTGAATTAAGAACTGGCACATAATTTTGCATAATAGGATCTTCGTAATATTCTATATAATCCAATCCTCTATCATTATTTTCTGTTACGTAAGTTCCATTAAAATTTAAATCACCTCTTTGGAAAATTTCTAAATACAAATAAGCTCCATTTAATTTACCATTTTTAGGAACTGGATTTGTAGATAATTCTACACTATAATAAAATCCGCCATCAGCCTTTTTGATATCTGCAACAACTGCATTTCGAAGCGGAAATGATACACCATCATAATTGATTTGTCCAACATTTACAATCTCAGGTTCATAATAGCCATCATCATTATTTACACAAGATGTTAAAGAGATAGATGAGACAGCTAACATTGCTAAAAATATAATTTTTTTCATAATTTCTAAATTTTCAAACTAATTATAATTGCGGTAATACAAATAGCGTGCTAAAAAATAACAATAACTAGTTTTAGCATAAAAAAAGTGTTACACAATCGTGTAACACTTTGATATTAAATAAAATATTTTTTAACAGAAATTACCCTTTGATAACGATTTCCATTTTTTCTTGCTCTTCTAAAGCCAATTCCAAATCAACTAAGATACGTCCTGAATGTTCGTCAGCGATAATTTTTTTACGTTGAGCGATATCCATTTGTCTTTGTGGTGGAATTGTAAAGAAAGATCCCGCAGAAGCTCCACGTTGTACAGGAACAACAGCTAAACCATTTTTCACAGAATTTCTGATACGGCTGTAAGCGTCTAACAATCTTTGTTCGATTTTAGCAGAATATTCAGAAGATAATTTTAATAAATTACTTTCTTCTTTTTCTGTATCTTTTACAATTGTATCCAACTCAGCTTGTTTGTGAGATAAATGCTCTTTCATTGAATCTAATTTTGTATTAAATTCTTCAACTTGTGCATTTTTTTGAGAAATTTTAACTGTAAACTCACGAATACGTTTTTCAGATAACTCAATTTCCAAACCTTGATACTCAACTTCTTTCGCTAAAGCATCAAATTCTCTATTGTTACGTACGTTATCTTGTTGTTTCGTGTATTTTTTAATTAAAGCTTCAGCATTTTTGATTGCTTCTTTCTTCAATTTAATTTCTTCATCCAAACCTTTAGTTTCGTCAACTATTTTTTGGATTCTCGTTTCTAATTGTGCAACATCGTCGCTCAAATCGTCAACTTCTAAAGGTAATTCACCTCTTGTGTTTCTGATTTCATCTAAACGTGAATCAATTAATTGCAAGTCGTATAATGCGCGAAGTTTTTCTTCTACGCTTAGTTCTTTGATATTTTTTGTTTCAGACATAGTTAACAATAATTAACAGGATTGGTATTAATTCCAGAATTAAAGACCACAAAATTAGTAAATTTTTCTTTAAGATACGAAGTTATTAAGTTTTTTGTAAACTGTTCCGATTCAAAATGTCCAATATCTGCCAAAACAAGCTTATTTTCAGCTGTAAAAAAATCGTGATATTTCAAATCAGCCGTGATATAAACGTCCGCTCCAGCCGAAATTGCATTTTTTATTCCAAATGCGCCAGAACCTCCAAGTACAGCAACCTTCTTTATTTTTTTGTTTAATAATTTGGAATGACGAATAACGGGTGTATTCATTTGAGTTTTCAGATAATTGAAAAAATCGAGTTCCTCCATTTCATTTTCCAACTCTCCAATCATTCCAATTCCAATATAATTGTTTTGATTATTCAACGAAATAACAGAATACGCAACCTCTTCGTACGGATGATTTTTGAACAAAGCATTCATCACTTCACCTTCCAAATGTTCTGGAACTACAACTTCTATTCGCGTTTCGTTTACTGTTTCCAATTTCCCAATCTCACCAATAAAAGGATTCGCACCAACAATTGGTCGAAAATTTCCTTTACCTTCTATCGCAAAACCGCACGAATCATAATTCCCAATTTTCCCTGCACCAACTTCATACAACGCAGATTTCAATTGCTCAGCATGTTCTGTTGGAACATAAGTAATCAATTGTTTGATGGTTTGCGATTTCGGAATAAGAATTTTAGTATTCAATAAAGCTAATTGTTCAGAAATTTTGAAATTAACACCAACTTTCGAATTATCTAAAGCCGTATGCGTTGCATAAATATTAATTCCATTTTTGATTGCTGTCATCACTGCTTTTTCAACATAATTTTTTCCGTTAAATTTCTTTAAACCAGAAAAAATAATTGGATGAAAACTCACAATCAAATTACAATTTTTCTCAATCGCTTCTTCCACAACTTCTGGGGTTGTGTCCAACGTTACCAAGATTCCTGTTACCTCATCATTGTAATCACCAACTAGCAATCCAACATTGTCAAAATCTTCTGCATACGCCAAAGGCGCTATTTCTTCCATCGCCAAAGCGACATCTTTTACTCGTATCATTTCTCTTTTAAAAGCAATTTTTCTGTAGGCAAATCATTTTCGATGCCTTTCCAATACGATTCAAAATTAAACTTTTCTAACAACTTTCTCGAAGCAACATTATCAGGATCGATAACAGCCATTACTTGCAAATCTGGAAATTTTTCTTTTGATTCTGCTAATAAATGTTCACAAATCATTGATCCAAAACCTTTTCTCCAAAATTCTTTTTTCAATAAATAACCTATTTCAAGTGAATTTTCGATGTGTTTGTTGTAAACCAATTTACAATCACCTAAAAGATTATCATTTTCATCATAAACTTTGAAAAAACCTAAATTTTCATCAACTTCTCCTTTTTCTAAAATTGAAGTGAATTTATGATTTGCTTGCTCTTCATTCAAACCTTTGCCAGAAATGTATTTCATCACTTCGTCGTCCTGAACAAGTTTAAAAAAGTTATTAAAATCTGTAGGTTTATATTTTTCGAACCGAATTTTCTTCATGAAATTTTGTTAATGCTTTTAATAAATTGATTTGATTAATCGTACGATTTAGATTTTGTTTTGGATAAGAAATCGAATAATAAATATCGTTTTCTAAATAATCTGCCAAAAATCTAACCGCTTGAATATAAATCACAATATACGCAACAAAATCCATATTATCAAGCTCGACAGGCGTCAACACATTTTTCAGGTGTTCTTGAAAACCTTTTTTAACAGCCAAATAATAATCTGCCGAAAAACCATTTTCTCCATTTGGATCGTCTTCAGCTTTCAGGTTTGCGTATGTACGAATCATATCTCCAAAATAGCACAAAATATTCCCTGGCATTATTGTATCCCAGTCTATCACAGCGATTGCTTGCGAATGATTATCATTATTAAATAAGAAATTACTGATTTTCGCATCAGCATGAACGACACGCTTTGGGAAATCTATTTCTAAATACTTTTCAACTTGATACAGATTATCCAAAATATAAGCAACTTCTTCTTTCGTTTCTTCTAAACGCTCTGTTGAAGCATTTTTCAATGCATTTTTGAAATCATTTACACGTTTATGATAATCTAAAAACCCGACAATCGAAGGATGAATTTCATCAACATTAAAATCTAACAAATACGAATGAAATTCGCTAATTGTTTTCGCCGCTTCGTATGCTTGTTCCGCAGATTCCACTTTCTCAAAACAAATAGAATTTGGAATAAAAGAAGTCATTCTCCAAATTTCTCCATCTTCTTTTGCTAATAAATTTCCTTGCAAATCTTTTACAATTTCGATTACCGAATTTTGATAATTCTTTGCTTTTAGATGACGAGAAATGATGTCAATATTGTTCGAAATTACTTCTGGTTGAGGAAAAACGTGCGTGTTTATTTTTTGTAAAATATATTTTTTTCCCTCATACCCAACTTCATAAGTAGAATTAATCCAACCAGAACTGATTGGATTAATACTAACTTGATCTATATTTTCGAAATAATGTTTTAATATTTTCTCCATTATAATTTATGTCCAAAGTGAATTTGGATATTTTTGATCATTGATTAAATTGTGAATAGAATTTACTACAACTTCTCTGTCTTCTGGATAAGTCATTCCGAACCAATTGTCATCCGATTTTTCTACAATCACTTCCAATTGATCTTCTTTGATCATATCATTTACAACTTTCGGCAAGAAAAATTCTGCTTTCAATTGAGAAGCATTTTCGTGAAGAAATTCCTCAAATTTATCTTCTAATTTTCTAAAAATAGAAGGATGTAAAACGAAGAAATTCATCGATACAGTCGTATCTCCATCTAATGGTAAAACGTTATTATCTTCTTCGAAAACAATTTCTCCATTCTCGTTAGAATAGATATTTGTACGCTCTACTACATTCTCCAAATGACCGTTAGTTACTGTACAAACTCCGCGAGAAACAGAACCATTTTCGCTAATCGTATTGGCCAATTTGTACGCAACCATACCATAAGTATTTGCTGTAATTTTTTCGTTTTGAACCAATTCATTTGCTTTCTCAAATGCTTTACGACCATAAAAATCGTCTGCATTAATCACAATAAATGGATTATTTAAATGATTTTTTGTAATCATTAAAGCATGTCCCGTTCCCCAAGGTTTTTCTCTTTTTTCTATTGTATCGTAAATTCCTCTCGGAACAGAAGTATACGTTGTTTGGAGAACAAACTCAGCTGAACCTCCATTTTTTTCAATTAAATTTTGAAAATATTTTTTGGTTTCAACATCAAGTTGATCATTAATAATGAATACAAAATGTTTTATTCCGCAAGAAAAAGCATCGAAAATTGAATATTCCATCAACGTTTCTTTACTTGGTCCAATTGGATCAATTTGTTTTTGTCCTTTGTAGCGGCTTCCCATTCCACCTGCTAAAATGACTAATGATAAGGTTTTAGATTCCATAATCTTCTGTACCAAAAACTGGTTTTCTTGTTTTATATTTTCCTCTTGTAAAATCTGGCATTTCTTGAGAAGCACCATTTCCTTCGATAGATTTTTCACTTAATGGTGTTACTGCATACCAAGTTGCTAAATCGTATACATCGAATGGGAATTCTTTGTTTGCTTTAATACACTCGATAAAATCATTCATTAAGAAGAAATCCATTCCTCCGTGTCCTGCTCCTTCTGCTTGAGTTTCGTATTTTTTCCAATATGGGTGATCGTAAGTTTTTAAATGATCTTCTGAACTCGCCCATTTGTGAGAATGTTTCATTTCATCTTCGAAATAAATGAAACCTTGACTAAATCCTCCAGAACCGATATCTTGCCAAATACCATCAGTTCCTTGAATACGGAAACCTAAGTTATATGGACGCTGTAAAGATGTATCATGTGTTAATAGGATTGTTTCTCCGTTCTCACATTTTAACATTGTTTGAACAATATCTCCTTGTTTAAATTTAACCTTTGCATTTGGATGATCTGCACCTCCATTCTTCACGATATAATCAGTTAAACCTGCTTGTTGAGAAGCCATAGAAGTTAAGTGTGTAATTCTATTTCCACGGTTAACATCCATCATTGTACCAATTGGTCCTAAACCATGCGTTGGATATAATTCTGCATTACGTTTTACATAATGATTTGTACGCCAAGCAGCTTCAGAGAAACCTTTGTCTCCAAATTCAACTCCACCACCATAAGGTTGTTTACCATCATTGAATAATACATTTCTTAAATCGTGTTGGTAACCACCTTGTCCATGAACAATTTGACCAAACATTCCTTTACGAACCATATTCATTATAGCCATCACATCGCGACGGTAACAAACATTCTCCATCATAAATACAGGAACTTTGGTTTTTTCATAGGTATCTACGTAATCCCAACATTCTTGCAAATTCATTGCTCCACACACTTCTAAACCAACAATTTTACCAGCATTCATTGCTGCAATTGTTTGCTCAGCATGAAACTCCCATGGCGTAGCTATAATTACAGCATGAATTTTCTTATTCTTATATAATTTTTTATATCCATCTAAACCTTTAAAATACTCTACAGGTTTTTTCTTGTATTTCGCAAAAATTTTGTTCGAACGATCAATCATTCGTTGATCTGGTTCAGCGATCCCAACGACTTCTACATCATTTCTTTTTAACAATTCATCTAAATGTACCTGTCCTCTCATTCCACAGCCAACAATTCCTACTCTCACTTTATCAATTTTTGATGAAAAATCAAATAATGAATCTGGTGATACTAATGCTACCGTAGATGCTGCAGCAGTCGATTTAATAAAATTTCTTCTGTCCATAGTTGTATTTAATTGTTTGCTTTATTTTTTAAAAATGCAAAATATGAAAAAAAATCAATAAAACTTTCTGCTTATCAGTAAAATTAGTAGGTTTTAGGCGAATCCTTAGGAATTACTATAATAAATTCTGTCGTAGTAACATTTTCGTTTTTTGATTTAATTGCAGATAATTTTTCATTTAAATCTTCACTTTCTAGAATTTCAATTACAGCGATTTTGAGCTCAGGTCGAAAATATTTCAAATACCAATAAATTCCGCCATAATTTTTAGAATGATAATCACCATTGTAATGAATAAATAGATTATTTTTCTTCAAATTATTCAAAATTGATTCTGACATAGTAGCATCCTTTGTAGCTTGTGCTGCAACAAACTGTTTTGCCTTCACTCCAGCGTGATCTCCCATCATTCTTATCATTTCAGGATAACCAGGCGCATCATAATCTATGGTAATAGGAAGTTTCGCAATATAAGCTTTCTCATTGTTAGAAATAGTATCCAAAGATTCAAGCCCATTCTTAGCAACATACGAAGCATATTTGCGCGTTACATTAGTCGCTATAAAATCTAAATTCTTCTCTTTTGCAAAATCTACAAGCGGTTTATAATCTGTTTTGTAATTATTCCAAAGCTTTGTACTCTTTTGAAATTCTTCATCCGTCGTTTTACCTTTCAAATAATTCGTTAAATCATTTTGTTGATGACGCTCGAACATTTCTGCTCC